>NZ_JBNDYG010000005.1:0-68176 GCF_049893405.1 Paenibacillus sp. Dod16 | reverse complement strand
GCCGGGGACAGCAATTATTCGAAAATCATCATCATGACGGATGCGGATACGGATGGCGCTCATATTCAGGTGCTGCTGCTTACGTTCTTCTACAGATACATGAAACCTTTAATTGATGAAGGCCGCGTCTACCTTGCGCAGCCTCCTCTGTATAAAATCGCCAGCAAATCCGGGAAGCTGGAAACCGTTCGGTATGCCTGGACGGATGAGCAGCTGGCTAATTATTTGAAGGAATTCAAAAACTTTGAGCTGCAGCGTTACAAAGGTCTGGGCGAGATGAACCCGGAGCAATTATGGGAAACGACGATGAACCCGGAAACACGGACATTGCTGCAGGTACAAATCGATGATGCTGCCAAAGCGGAGCGTCGTGTGTCTACGCTGATGGGAGATAAAGTAGATCCCCGCAAACGGTGGATCGTAGAAAATGTCAACTTCGCAGAGTTTGAGGAATAGAAGGTGAAGGAATGAGTTTATCTGAGCAATTTTTGCCGGCTTTTCTGGAAGAGGTCGTAGGTGATCGATTTGGCCGGTATTCCAAGTATATTATTCAGGACCGAGCGATCCCGGACGTTCGTGACGGGCTGAAGCCCGTTCAGCGCCGGATCCTGTATGCCATGTACGATTCGGGTAACACACCGGATAAACCATACCGTAAATCGGCGAAAACCGTCGGGGATGTCATGGGTAATTACCATCCGCACGGGGACTCATCGATTTATGAAGGTATGGTTCGGATGGCTCAGCCATGGAAGATGGGACATGTGCTCGTGGACGGCCACGGAAACTGGGGTTCCCAGGATGATGATCCCGCCGCAGCGATGCGTTATACCGAGGCAAGGCTATCGCCGATTGCCATGGAGCTGCTTCGGGATATCGAGAAGCGGACCGTACTGTTTAAGGATAATTTTGATAACACGGCCAAGGAACCGGTTGTGCTGCCTTCACGGTACCCAAACCTGCTTGTGAACGGAGCTAGCGGGATATCCGCGGGTTTTGCCACTGAAATCCCGCCTCACAATCTGCGGGAAGTGATCGATGCTTGTATTGCCGTAATGCAGAAGCCGGAGATTGAGCTGGCGGAGATTATGACCTTTATCAAAGGTCCGGACTTCCCGACCAGCGGAATCATCATGGGCGGCGAAGGCATTTTGGACGCCTATCGGACAGGCAAAGGCCGCGTTTATCTACGGTCGAAGACGGACATTGAATCGCTTCGCGGCGGCAAGCAGCAGATTGTCATCACGGAAATTCCTTATCAGGTCGTTAAGTCACGGCTTGTTACCACGATGGAGAACATACGACTGGAGAAAAAAGTCGAGGGCATCGCCGAGGTTCGCGATGAGAGCGGACGAGAAGGACTTCGCATCGTCGTTGAGCTGAAGAAGGATGCCGACGCAAACGGGATTCTTGCTTATTTGTTCAAGAAAACCGATCTGCAAATAACGTACAACTTCAATATGGTTGCAATCGTGAATAAAACCCCTCAACAGCTGGGGCTTAAAGACATGTTATCTGCCTATATCCAGCATCAGCGTGAGGTCGTCACGCACCGGACCCAGTATGAGCTGGAGAAAGCAGAGGATCGGGCGCATGTATTGGAAGGCCTGGTTAAGGCTTTAAATATCCTGGATGAGGTCATTGCGGCGATCAAAGCGTCCAAGAATCGCCAGGATGCCCAGAACAATCTGCAATGGATGTTCGGTTTCACGGAGAGACAAGCCGATTCCATATTGACCTTGCAATTATACCGCCTTACGAACCTTGAAATTCATTCCCTGCAAAAAGAGCTGGACGAGTTAATGAAGAAAATCGAGGGCTTGCGTGCGATACTGGACAGCGATAAGAAGCTGATTGCCGTCATTCGCAAAGAGCTGCTTGAAATTCGCGAGAAATACGGCATCGACCGGCGTTCTGTCATTCAGGAAGAAGTGGAAGAGATCAAGGTTAATCTTGAAGTGCTGGTGAACGCAGAGGACGTGCTCGTAACTCTGTCTAATGAAGGCTACATCAAGCGCACCAGCATGTTATCCTTCACCCGAAGCGGCGGTGAGCTGGAAAGCTCAGGCGTTAAGGAAGGGGATTACATCACACGTCTGTTTGAAGTCAATACCCTGGAGAATCTGCTTATATTCACGAGCCGTGGGCAGTATTTCTTATTGCCGGTTCACCAGATTCCGGAATACAAATGGAAAGATGCCGGTACGGCCATCGTTAACGTGATTCAGGTACCGAAAGAGGATCACATCGTATCGGTCATTCCGGTTTCGAACTTTGAAGAAGAGGGCAAGTCGCTTGTGTTTGTCAGCCGCAAAGGTCAAGTGAAGCGCACAGAGCTCAAGGAGTATGTTACCAAGCGGGCTGGCGCTGTTGCTGCAGCCAAGGTCGCTGCGGAAGACAGCATTATCCAGGTCGTTGTGAGTGATAACAATAAAGATATTGTGCTAATCTCGAAAGAAGGGATGAGCATCCGGTTTAATGAGCAGGAAGTCAACGCGATGGGACGCGTTTCCGGCGGGGTTCGAGGAATCCAGCTCCGTGACGGGGATGAAGTCGTTGCGGCATTATGGGTGGAGAACGATGAGGGTGAGATTTTGACTATCACGGATCTTGGCTATGGCAAGCGCAGCTTGCTGTTGGATTACCAGACGCAAAGCCGCGGCGGAAAAGGCATGGCCACGTTTGAGTTTAAGGAAGGCAAGCGGGTGAAGCCTAACGGCAGCGCCATTGTCGGAGCTTTCTATTGCCGTGAACCGCTGCAGTTTATGGCGTACAGCGAAGACGGGCAAGCCCATCTGATTCACACCGAAAAAGTTCCGATCGCGGAACGTAAATCGATAGGCAAACTGCTTGCCGATGTTGGCAAGCAAGGACGGATTGTCGATCTGGTAACTCTTCCGCATGCGGAGTCAGATAAAGAAAGTTAAACAAGATTGCGTAACATCCTTTTCTTGGAGATTTCCAAGTTTGGACAAGATAAGATAGACGGACGAAAAGCACCTTCGATGATATTTGTCGAGGTGCTTTTGCTATATTTTGCGTTTCCCGCAACATTTGAGCTGTTATTTATACTATTTGACATATGCCTGACTGTGTCGAAGTAGGATGAACCTTGAAAAACGCCGTCATATAAGGGTTGGCGGGTTTTGTCGCTTGATTGGAAATTATATTTTTTAACGAAAAAAGAAGGATATTGAGAGGTTGCCCGCGAAAAGTTAATCCTATAAACTATTATGGAATCATGACTAGGGTTCAAACGAAACCCATTCACAAAAAGTACAGCACAACATCCACGGACGGTATCCGATGTTTGATCATGACAGCATTATTGAAGGGACGGGATAAATATGCATACTGCCGAATTCGCCAAGGTGTGGTCCAAGCTGGCCAAGGATTATAAGCTCCATATGGAAGCCGGATTAGCACCGACATTGACGGAATCGCAACTGATGGTGCTGGAGGTGCTTGCTGAATTAAAGCGAATGAAACCTTCCGATTTCATTCCTTACCTGGCCACAAGTCCGGCAGCCGTAACCATGCTATTGGACCGGATGGAGAAGAATGGATTGATCAAACGGGAACGGGACGCAAGTGACAGACGGATCGTCTGGGTGACGATTTCCTATAAAGGGCGTGAGGAATACACACGCGGATTACAGGTTAGGGATGAGTACCTTTCCCAAATTTTGAACCGCATATCCTCGCATAATCAGCAGCTGCTTGTCTATCTGTTAGGAAAGATTAGTACAGCTCCAAAGGAAGTTCTGGTTGAGGTATAGGTATAGTTCTAAAGCTAAAGCTAACGTTCTAAACGTAGAATAGCCCCCTGGGCGGCTGCAGACGGCAGCTCACCCTTGAGGGCTGTTACATATTTTTATACTTATGGAACATTATCGTTATATCACGTTTCGAATCTTTACATGACGTATTGAGATTATGACTTAAGCAACCATAAAGCCGGCACGTTGGAGGGTTCCCAACCAGGCAGGGACGTGTGGGCTTGCCGGCACTCATAGGTGTTGCCGCCATATGTGACTAAGGCTCCTAGCTGGTATGAAGTGTTTGGTGCCCAAGCCGGAGTTTCCGGTGTGGAGCCGTCCGCCGTGGTAACTTGCAGTTCATTGCTTGCAGCGGAGACGTTGCCAGCCGCATCACGAGCTTTAACGGTGAAGCTATAGGCTGTGTTGGGTGATAACCCGCCGACCGTATAGGAAAGCGTGCTGCCGGATACCGTGGTCACCAGCGTTGTGCCCCGATAAACCTCATAGCCGCTAACGCCGACATTATCCGTGGAATTGTTCCAGGCTAATGATACGCTGGTTGAAGTAGAGCCGACTGATCGTAGATTGGCGGGAGCCGTCGGAGCTTGAGTGTCCGGTACCGGATTGGATGTGGCAATCGTTAACGGATTGCTCGCCGTGGAGACATTGCCTGCTCCATCGCGTGCTTTTACCGTAAAGGTATAGGAGGTTGACGCTTGCAGACCGGTGACGGTATGGCTTAAGGTTGATCCTGATACGGTTGTTACTAGATTAGATCCTTGATAGATTTCATAACCTGTTACCCCCACATTATCCGTGGCAGCGTTCCAGGAGAGCGAGATGCTGGTGCTGGTGACGCCTGTGGATCTTAAGTTACCGGGTACGGTTGGAGCTTGCGTGTCCTGATTTCCGCTGCCGTTATTCAGGTTCACATCGATTACGTTATAGAAGGCGTTGCCTGTATCGGCGATCTCCCACACAGCCAAGATCAGATAGTAGCCGGTGCGGTCGGTAGGAACATTACAGGTGTGGGTTACGGTGTTCGGCGGACGTTTGCCACCGTCATTGAAGGAGCAGAACAATTCGAGATCTGCGCGTGCGAGGGGTTTGCTGGAATCCCAGCCTTTTTTCGTAATATAATATTTCCAATCGGATGTGGCGTGAGCTGCGGTCAGCACCCATTTAAATGTATTGGGTCCGCCGTTCATGTTCACTTTACTCCAGCGGGTAGGTGATTGTTCATTGAGCTCGTGAAAAATTCCAGCACCAGCAATCTGACCATCCGCCGGTCCACCGATGGGGAAGTTACCTTTTCCCTCGAGGGAATGCGGTTCATATATGATTCTGCCGCAGTTGGTGTTCTCTCCGAGCTTACACTTATAACCACGACTGGCTGGTGATTCAATATACCCATGAGCGGAGACGCTGCTTGCCGTGATGATCATGATGGTGAAGAACAACAGCGTGCTTCCTAAAAAAATCCACAGCGGTTTCAAATGCAAGCGGCGATTTGTTTGATATTGAACCTGATCCATAACAAATACCTCCTTGAATATTTAATGAGAAATTCAGCGGACACTTGATGCTGATCAAACCTCCCTGAGCTGTGAGTTTTCTTGCCCTGTTACACATCATAAACAACCGAGTCGACCGTGTAATCATTCATGAACAGCTTTTGATCATCCTCCTCCTTGGCACCATTGATCTATATAAACTCGCAAGCAGAGTTTATACCATGATTGTACAAATCAACTAAAAAATGTTAAACTATGTAGTTTCTATTTTTCGGCATTCTTTGATAAAAGTAAAGGGGTAATATATTATCGTAGAGGGATACAATATTACAGTATTTGCCATCATAAAACAGAGGTATAAAAAAACCGAAATCCAAGGCTGGATTTCGGTTTTTCTGTATTATATGGATAGTACGTCATGTGGACGCCAGCTTCTCCATCGAGAAAAGGCTCCAGGGATAGTCGGAGGGCGGCATGGAACGAATGGAGAGTTCCTCTTTGGTAACGGGATGAGGAAATCCGACCAATACGGACCATAAGGCAATCTGCTGGCCAGCTTTGTTCACCTTGCTTCCATACTTCTGATCTCCGAACAGCGGATGTCCCGCATGGCTCAGCTGTACACGGATTTGGTGCGGCCTGCCCGTGTGCAGCTCGATCAGGACGAGGCTGAAGCCTTCGGACGTTTGGAGCACGGTGTAATCCAGAATGGCCTCCTTGGCCCCGTCCGTACCTTTAGAGGTGACATGAACGGTGTTGGTTTTTACATCCTTATACAGCATATTTACGAGCCGGCCTGACGTTTTCGAAGGAATCCCATGAACGATCGCCACATATTGCTTGCGGAAGCTGCGACTGCGGACGGATTCCGATAATCGGGATGCGGCTTTGGAAGTCTTGGCAAACACCATCGCTCCGCCAACCGGACGGTCCAGACGGTGCACCAATCCCAAAAATACATTGCCCGGTTTATTGTAGCGCTCCTTAATGTCCTGTTTCAGAATGGTCAGCATGTCGGGATCGCCGGTAGCATCCTCTTGGGAAGGGATGTTTACCGGCTTGGTTACTCCTAACACATGATTATCCTCGAACAGAATCGGCACAACCGGATATGCTGCTGGTTCCCGCTTGTTCATTGAATCAGGACTCCCATCGACCCAGGATGCCGCACGGCAGGTTCATGCCGGAGCGGGTAATCGGCAATCCGATCTCTCCCGCACTGATGGTACCGCCGTATTTCGGCTTCATGGTCATGGTCAGCATGTTATTCAGAACGGTAGGGGAGATTCCGGTTGTATAGGAGTTAATCAGCATGAACAGCGGATTATCCGATACGATGCTCATGCAGCTTTCGAGGAAGGGATACAAGCTTTGCTCAAGCTTCCACGTTTCTCCGCTTGGTCCGCGGCCATAAGATGGAGGGTCCATAATGATCGCATCGTATTTGTTCCCCCGCCGCTGCTCCCGTTGCACGAATTTAAACACATCATCCGTGATATAACGGATAGGACGGTCGGCAAGTCCGGACAATGCCGCGTTTTCCTTGGCCCATTGAACCATCCCCTTCGCAGCATCCACATGAACAACCTGAGCTCCGGCCGAGGCGGCCGCGACGGTTGCTCCGCCGGTATAGGCGAACAGGTTCAGCACGCTGACCGGACGTCCGGCAGAAGCGATCTTATCCATCATCCAGCGCCAGTTGGCTGCCTGCTCCGGAAACAAACCGGTATGTTTAAAATTGGTTGGTCGAATATGAAATTTCAATTGGTCGTATGAGATGGTCCACCGGTCCGGAAGCTGCTTTTTCATGTCCCATTGCCCGCCGCCCGACGAGCTGCGATGATAGTGTCCGTGCACACTGCGCCACTGTCCATCTTCGCGTTCAATCGGCCATATGATCTGCGGATCCGGACGTCTGAGAATCACGTCGCCCCAGCGTTCCAGCTTCTCTCCGCCTCCGGTATCGATGACCTCGTAATCTTGCCAATCCTGAGCTACATACATGTTGAAAACCATCCTTCAAATAGTCATTTAGATTTTATTGTACAACATATCAGAAGCTGAATGCCACCAAGGATTCCCCGGCTTGATCAAACCTATTCGGGATGATATGGACTTTGAAGCTAGACTTACCCCAAATCTTCGAATGCGGAGTGGAAACGGAATACGCCATGCAGGTGATCGAGCGCGCCCGGCTGAAGCTCGGCAACCATGAATACTTCATCGGAAACCGTAAATTGGGTGATGTCGATTCCATAGGCTCTGGCCTGCACAAATCCGTAACGGGGGTAATATGCCGGATGGCCGAACAGAAAAACAAGTGGATAGCCATGCGAGAGACACCGCCGTTTGCCTTCTTCAATCAATTTCCCGCCGATCCCTTGTCGTTGATAATCCGGAAGCACGGCCAGCGGCCCTAGCGCAGCCACGTGATGGTTATGAACCCCGTCAAAAAGGCTAGACCGGCTGAACATAATATGTCCCTTGATGATCCCATCTTCTTCCGCTACGATTGACAATTCCCGTTGAAAGTCTTTATCTTCCCGCAGCCGCCGCACTAGAATCGCTTCTTCCTGTCCGGGAAAAGCCTGAGTGAGAAGGTTATGGACCTTCTCGTAATCGTTCTTGGTTTCTGTACGTATGTTCATCGTAATCTCTCCTCCGAAAATCCATTCTTTTTGATATCCTGGTCAACCCACCGTCAAGAGTTTCGTTATTCCGGTTTCGTTTCGATCTGCAGTCCTTCAACGTGCTTGCGGTTCATCAGTTTACGCTTCTTCCGGTTCTCTTTGCTCTCAAAAACAATATCAAGATCATAATCCTCCGGATAAAGATCCTTGGCAGCAATATAAGGCTTCAGCCGTTTATGGTTAATTTTCAGTCTATCCTTCTGAATCATTACACCGATATTACCTCTACCGTCGATGGTTTCATACACGGTTCCGCTTCGTTTCAAATAAGGCACATAGACACGATCGCCTAATTGATAGAGGGAAGAGGGAGAAACTTCTTCTTGATAATCTTCATCATTCATTAGCTTATCCTGTTTGTCTGTCGGCAACGTACCGTATTCTTCCGGACGTGTTTCTTCAGACTCATCATCGGACTCTGAGCTTACCTTTTGGATAAGGGCCGTGTTATCTCTTGCCCCTCCAGCTTCCGTGATTTCCCGCGATCTGGCAATGATCGACTCCGGTATGCCCAGCTTCGCTGCAATGACAAAGGCATAACTGTGCCCGGCTTCACCAATCCGCAGACGATAGAGCGGCTCGAGTGTATCGGCATCAAATTCCATGCGGGCATTCTCAAAGCCGGAGGTGCGCTCGGCGAAATTTTTGATTTCGGTAAAATGGGTGGTTACCACAACCGTTGCTTGACGTTGACTCAACTCCTCCAGGATGGCGATCGACAATCCAACGCCTTCACCGGGATCCGTTCCCGACGCCATTTCATCGAGCAATACAAGCGTGGACCGGCCGGCTGTCTGCAAAATGTCGCGGATGTTGCGAATGTGCGCAGAGAACGTGCTGAGGGCATGCTCCAAACTCTGCCCATCTCCGATATCGACGGAAACCTCGTCAAAGATGGCGCAATGGCTGCCTTCCGCGACAGGAACCAGCAGACCGGATTGCACCATAACGGTGATGAGACCAACCGTCTTCAGAGCAGAAGTTTTGCCGCCGGTATTAGGCCCTGTAATGATCAAGGTTTTATACCGCTCCCCGATAGAGAAGTCCAGCGGTACCATCGTGGAGCCGATTAAAGGATGCACCGCGGATTTTAGATGGATGACCCCCTCCTGGTTCAGGCTTACATTGCGCCCGCCGATGGAAACGGCGTACTTGCCCCTGGCTATGATGTAATCGTAGATTCCAACAATGTCGGCATTGGTTCTCAGTTCGAATTGATATTGCTCGGCAAGTGCAGTCAAATCACTCAGCACCTTCGTTTCTTCGCGGACTTCATCGGCGTGCAGGAAATTCAATTCCATCTGAAGTCCCTGCAAGTCGGAGGGCTCGATGAATACCGTCTGCCCGCTGGCCGATTCATCCAGAATCGAGCCATTCACGGATTTACGGTGCTCCTTCTTGATGGGCAGCACGTAACGATCTCCGCGTTTGCTGATGACATGCTCTTGCATGATCCCTTTGTAACGGCTTATCAGGCTGTCGAGCTTACGCTTGATCCGTTCCTCGGCTACGATGATTTTTTTGCGGATTTTGGCCAAATCTTTGCTGGCGCTATCCACAACACGCCCCCCGTGAATGCTGCGTTCGATTTCGGACAGAAGTGGACGCAGTTCATGCATGGATGAGGCGTAGGAACTGATCAATGGAGCAATGCCCTCCTTGGCTTTCATATATTGAATGAGCTGACGGCAGCTTCTCAGATATTGGACCATATTCCCGAAATCGCGCTCAGACAGCACATAACCGGTGCCGAGCAGATCCAGGATCATTTCAATGCCCTCCAGTGAAGGAATAGGTACGCTAGCTCCGGTCTGGAGCAGGGTTTTGGCTTCCTCCGTTTCATTCAGTTTGTTGCGGATGGCTTTTATCTGGGTGAGGGGGGCCATCTTCCGGATATGCTCGACTCCCAGATACGATACGGCAAAGCGTTCAAGTTCGGTGCGTATTTTCTCGTACTCCAATTTGTTTAATGCGAAGGGTTTCATGGGTTACAATCTCCTTTGACTATAAAATGGATGGTATACAACACAAAAAGGGCGGAAAGCGAACTACTAAGGTTCGCTTTCCGCCCATAGATCGTTATTCTGATGGCATGGCGTTATGGGACGGCTCCAAATAACCCTTTTGAATAAAAGGAGGGGGAGACCCAAAAAAATCCGTGCTGAACTCAGCACGGATGACCATATCATATCTGAATAAACCCTAAAGGGGCTTCCATTGATATCCGCAGTTCTTAACTAATTCAACGGACGAAATGAAAATCCATCAAAAAATAAACATATCCCTTTACAGGGAATGCCCAAAATTTTACATTTCGATCCATATGAAATTTGGTTAGTTAAGAACGACCACCGACATCAAAATCTCTCCTTTAGATAAGAGTATGAAATAACTATATCCATAAATAGGGTCACAAGTCAAGGTCGAAAAGCGGATACGATCCCTTAAAAAACTGTGATATGATGGAATTGTTATACAGTTGCTAATCCATAGTAACTGCTGGCGTCAATCATGAGAGGACAAGACACGAGAGGAGTTATATCCATGGGGAAATTGCTGACACGAAGTGAGGTTCCAATCGAGGCTACTTGGAATCTGGATGATTTGTTTGTCTCGCAAGAAGCATTCGAAGCGGGATTAAAAGCGATTGAATCGCAAGCTGCTCAATTGACTCGATTCAGAGGCAGGCTGGGAGAGGGTGCAACCGTTCTTCTGGAGTGCTTGAACGAACAGGAAGCTCTGATGGAGAGCATTAGCAACGTCGGGGCGTATGCTAGATTACGACAATCGGAAGACGGAACCAATCCGGCCAACCTGGCAAATTCGGCCAGAACGGGCGATGTTCTCTCACGCATCCAATCTTCCCTGACGTTTATTGAATCGGAGCTGCTGGATCTCGAGGATGGCATCATCGAACAATACATAACGAAGGAAGACGGGCTTGTTCCTTATGCCCGAAGTTTGACATTGCTGCTGGAATCGAAGCCTCACCGCTTGAGTCCTGAGACGGAAAGCGTGTTGGCATCGCTGGGAGAGGTGCTCGGTTCCCCTTACCGCATCTATTTGCGCAGCAAGCTGTCGGATATGACTTTTGACGATATTCAAGTGAATGACGGAACCAAGCCGGTCTCGTTCCGCCTGTACGAGAATTCTTACGAAATGTCAGAGGATACGCAGCTTCGGCGCGAGGCCTATGCCTCGTTCACGAAGACACTGCAGGGATCGCGCCATACATTTGCCGAGGCATACGCCACCGAAGTGAAGAAACAGGTGGTGATGTCCCGGCTTCGCGGGTATGATTCCGTAACGGACATGCTGCTGAAGCCGCAGCAAGTGACGATGGAGATGTACAACAACATTCATGATACCATTCTGACGGAGTTAGCTCCGCATATGCGAAGACTGATGAAGCTGAAGAAGCGCGTGCTCGGGCTGGATCAAATGCTGTTCTGCGATTTGAAAGCGCCGATGGACACGGATTTCAATCCAAGCATTACTTATGAAGAAGCGTGCTCCACGATTTCCAGTGCTTTGTCGATACTGGGTCCTGAATACGGCGAAATCGTTCAATCCGCGTTCTCCAAGCGCTGGGTGGATTATGCCGATAATATTGGTAAGTCTACAGGAGCGTTCTGTTCCTCCGTATACGGAGTGCATTCTTATATCCTGATGGCATGGGCGGACAATATGCGAAATGCCTTCACCTTAGCGCATGAAGTCGGGCATGCTGGTCATTTGATGCTGGCAGCGGACCATCAGCGTATCACCAACGCCCGTCCTTCCTTGTATTTTATCGAGGCGCCTTCCACGATGAACGAGCTGCTGCTGGCAGATCACCTGCTCAGTCAATCCGAGGATAAGCGGATGCGGCGCTCTGTTATTCTTCAGCTTCTGAGCACGTATTACCATAACTATGTGACTCACCTTCTGGAAGCGGAAATGCAGCGACGGGTATACCGCCATGCGATGGCCGATGAGCCGATTACCGCAGATAAGCTATCTGAGCTAAAAGGTGCTGTGTTATCCGATTTCTGGGGTGACGTGGTTGAGCTCGATGAAGGAGCAAAGCTTACCTGGATGCGACAGCCGCATTATTATATGGGTCTTTATCCATATACGTATGCCGCTGGACTAACCGCATCAACAGCTGCAGCACAATTGATTCGCGAGGAAGGTCAACCGGCTGTAGACCGCTGGCTCCAAGTCCTCAAGGCCGGAGGCAGCAAGAGTCCGCTGGAATTAATGGCTATGGCAGGGGTCGATATGTCCACTTCCGAGCCGATCTCCAAAGCGGTTGCATATGTTGGATCGCTTGTCGACGAACTGGAGTCCCTGTACGAGGAATAATACCATTTGCATATATGGGAAAAGGGTGGTCCACAGCTCATCGCTGTAGATCACCCTTTTCTTGTAGAGAATAGGGGAGAGACGCCTATGCTTGTTTGTCCGTGACATCCTCCTGCAGCGTACGGGTCGGGATCGTAAAGTAGAAGGAGGATCCGACATTTTCGCGACTCTCGACGCCGATGACCCCGCCCATCAGCTCGACCAGTTTTTTACTGATCGCCAGCCCCAATCCCGTACCCCCATATTTGCGATTCAAGGATGGGTGAAGCTGCGAGAAGGAGGTAAACAGCTGATGCTGCTGTTCAGCAGGGATGCCAATTCCCGTATCCTTTACTTGAAAAGCAAGCGTGATTTCCTGGGTCCCGGTCCTGCGCAGTCCCTCGACACTCATCGTGATGCTGCCCTCATGCGTGAATTTGATGGCATTGCTGATGAGATTAACAAGCACTTGCCGCAGCCGCAGAGCGTCGCCGATGATCACATCGGGAACAGTGGAGCCGTTGATGCTGCAGGATAATGATAACCCTTTTTCTTTGGCTTTCGCCGAGAATAAATCTACGACGACTTCAAGCAAGGAACGTAAATCGATCGGTTCCTGAATGAGTGTCATATTGCCGGTCTCGATTTTGCTGAAATCGAGAATCTCGTTCAGGATGTGCAGCAGCGAGCTGCTGCTCTCCATCAAAATATCGGTATAATTCAGCTGATCCTCGTCAAGATGGGTCGTTCGTAATAGCTCAATCATGCCGATGATGCCGTTCATCGGCGTGCGGAGTTCGTGACTCATCATGGTCAGAAACTCCGTTTTCGCTTGATCTGCCCGCTCGGCATTCTCCTTCGCCCGGATGATTTCTTTCTCGTCGGTAATATCGCGGAATACCATAACGGCGCCTTTGCGCTCGCCTTGGTCCCAGATTGGATTGACCTGATAATCTGCCAGAAAGCTGGTGCCGTCGCCCCGCCAAAGCACGATTTCGGCTCTGGACAGCGGTACGCCTTGTTGGACGGCTCGAACAAGCGGAGAATCATCCCCCCGATAAAAAGTGCCGTCATGGCGAATTTCTTTGATGATCTGGTCGCAAGGTCTTCCGATGGTGGTGGCCGGTTCATAATCCAGCATCGCTGCGCCTGCCGGATTGATAAATGCGACGTGTCCGTGAATGTCCAGCCCGATAATGCCTTCGGACACCGTATTCAGCAAAAGGGTGAGCTCCCGGCTCAGCTTCTTGATCTCTTCCATGGTTCGTATGCGCTCGGTGATATCCCGGGTAATGCCATAGACGCCGACGACTTCGTCATCTACGAAAATCGGGATGTTAATCGTATTGATGTCGATGGGATGTCCATCCTTATGGATAATCGTTAGATCATAGCTCTGAGGTATGCCTTCAGTTGCCTGGTTAAAATGAAACAACGTGCGAGCCATGTCCTTTTCCGCTACAATCGGTCCGAAATACATCCCGATCAGCTCGTCCAGTGTATATCCCGTCAGTTCCTGCAGATTCTGGTTGGCCGTTAAGTAGTCGCCATCCAAATTCATGGAGTATACGGCCGACGGATTATATTCAAATAGAGAACGGTATCGCTGCTCGCTTTCCTTTAGCTTAAATTCCATCAGTTTTCGTTCGGAGATGTCGCGTGCAATCGAAATGATCTCGTTCTTTTGGCCGTCCTGCGTGCTGATGTACTTGCAATTGATTTCAAACCAGATGTGCCTGACATCCTTATGTATATAACGGAAGGTGATCGGTGTGAGCAATTTGCCGTCCAGGCAATTGTTAAAATAGTCCTGTAGCGGTATGATATCCTCCGCGTATACATAATCGAATATACTGGTGCCAACCATCTCATCCGGACGATATCCAAGCAGTGAATAACAGGAAGGTGAACAATAAAGAAACGTTGAACAGTCTATGGTGCTGCTCGATATGAAATCAAGGGAATTTTCGGTTATGAGCTTGTACTTGTTTTCATTCTCCAGCGACTGCTGTTCAATCTGCACCTGCTCGGTGATGTCCTGCGCCATACCGACCATCTCCATGGGTCTGCCTTCCTTCGTAACGGAGACTTCCCATTGAGCTCGAATGGTTCGGATTTGACCGTCCTGAAGCTGGATCCGATAGATGATTTCATCCGCCTTTCCTAGCATGGCTCTGCTCACGGTTGCCTCCAGCCGCTCACGGTCCTCCGGGACGACCAATGACAGCAGCGTGTTATGGTTTGGTTCAGTGGCACGGATCTGATATCCGTAAATTCGCCTCATTTCATCGCTGTAGGTGAGCGTATGCGTGATCAAGTCCCAACGCCAGGAACCGATCTTGGCAATCCGCTGCGCATGGGCCAGCGTATCCTCATCCGTTTTGCGCTTGGTAATGTTTCGTCCAATGGCCAGAACCTTGTTAACCTCGCCGTGAGCTCCCCGAATTAACTGAAAAGACGTTTCAAACCATAAATAATGCCCGTCCTTATGGCGAATGCGACGAACGAAACTATCTTCCTCTGAAAATAGCTTGCCCGGTTCTTTCATTTGCTCGGAATCCACCTGGTGATAGTAATCGAGCCGGCATTGGCCCGTCATTTCTTCTTGGGTGTATCCGAGTATTTCCGTCACAGATGGTGAGATGTATTCGATGATGCCATCAGCGCTGCTGATGGATATAAGATCTTGTCCGCTCTTGGAAATGAGTGCAAGGAGTTCATCATTCTTAATGGTCGGAGGCAAAGACGATTTCTCCTGTACGGTCTCGGGCTCTATACAGCATAATATCCATGGAGCCTCTCCAGGGGCGGGATGGTTCAGCAGGGAAATCGAGACAGAGACATGGACTTGATCTCCGTTACGGCGGATAAAATATGAGTCTCTCTTGAGCGTGGACGTTTGTTCATATGTCAATGATTGCAATATTTGTTGAATCGATAGATTAGATAGAACTTGGATTTCGGAAGGTTTGAGCTGAAGCAGGTCTGAACGTTTGGATTCGGTAAGTTCGCAGAAACGATCATTAACCTTCGCCACAGGCTCGTCAACCGCAGAGATCAGGATCGCCCCCATAGGCAATTTATCAAACATCTGTTCCCAGACCCAATGTTCCGCTGTTTGCCTCATGATTATATAGATGCCTCCCTAACTTAAGCTATACCCTTTGATCATAGAGGATAGGATCACTCTATCGCAATAGTAAATACCAGTGCTGCATTTGAACTTGGACATCAAGGCGCGTGAAAGCCAACCGATAAGAGGAGCATCCTTATGGCTGGCGAGATTAACCTTACGGTACATCCGTTTACGAATGATGTTTTAATCCTCTTTTTTATTTGTGCAGCAGGTCACGCTCGTCGACGTTTTTGTCAAAATAATGCCCGGCATAAGAGCAAGCGGGGATGATTTTCAAATGTTCTTCCCGAGCGTATCCTATTACTTTTCGCACGAGTTCGTCGGCGATTCCTTGCCCTCGCAGGCTGGGTGAGATATAGGTATGATCGATACTGATCACTCCGTTTCCTTGAGGCGAGTAGGAGATTTTGGCTACCGTTTTTCCATTGTTTTCAATAAAAAAACTGCCGGGCTTTGTCTGTATATTTCGATTGTCCATGATGTTTAACCCTCCTTCATCTGGTTGTACTATACCCGTATCTACGATGCATTAAACGGATTTCACATAGGCGAACACCCTTGACGGGACATTTGCATACAATGCGGGTAGAAGAGAACGAAGGAGGAGCATCATGAACAATTATTCAACGCAACCGCAAATGCTGTTTCAATGCGATCACCATCTGGTACATTCCATGAAAAAGCATAAGGAACATGCTCACGCAGCGCTCAAAAAAGCCGTGAACCGAAAAGTTAGAGTGCAAACCTTGGACGATGAAGTCTTTGAGGGTATCATTATTAACCTGGATGCCAAAAATGTGTACATTCAAATCGAGCAAGGGGATCGAGGTTTTTATCCCGGCCCTTATCCGAGACCAAGACCACCATACCCGCCATACCCGTACAATCCGTATTACAGCAATGTGATTCTGCCACTGGCGTTGTTTGATCTGCTCGCGGTGAGCTTGCTGTGGTAGTGAGTATCGTTTAAGTAAAAACCTGCAGATTTTGTCTGCAGGTTTTTTTGTTGGAAAGGAGTTGAGGGTATCAGACCAATTTCAGATATAACTATTTACATACATTCTGTTTGTATGTTAAATTGGATTCATCCCATTTAGAAGGAGATGTTTTCCAGATGAAACTGCAAGGATTTTATCCTGTTATCATGACAGAGAAGGTTGCCGAGAGCACAGAGTTTTACACACGGTTGTTTGGATTTGAGGTTGTTTTTGAAGCGGATTGGTATGTAAGCCTGAAGAATGGAGACCAGGGACAAGGCGCTAATGAAATGGCCCTCTTGTCCAAAAATCATCCCACGGTACCGTCTTCCTTTCAGAAACCAGTGCAGGGATTGATTCTTAATTTTGAGGTGGAGGATGTGGATGCCGAGTATCAAAGGCTGATCATCCACGAAAAGCTGCCGCTTCATCTGGATATACGGGATGAGGAATTTGGGCAGCGGCATTTTATTACCAGTGACCCGAATGGGGTGCTGATCGATATGATTAAAGTCATTCCGCCATCACAAGCATTTATGGAGCTGTATAATGAAGATGTGTGGTCCACGGATGATGACCAACCAGGTAAATGAGTACATCCACCGCATTAAAGGACTACTTTGGAAGAGAACTGGCGATTCTTTTATCAGATCGAATTAAGCCGCTTGCTCCGGAGTTTCACTCGGAGGTTTTCATTGAAGCCGTAAGCCGCAAGACAGCGACGCTTGAATTGAAAGGAAGGGTAGCCGTTATTGCGGAAGAATTGCAGCAGGCCCTGCCCTTTGGTTATCCGGATAGTTTGGAGATTTTACTCGGCATCATAGGATCAGAGAATGAAACAGAGAAAGGAATGTTCACGGAAGGGTATTTTCTCATGCCGATTGCATATTTTGTGGAACGATATGGGCTTGATCACTTTGAAATATCGATGAACGCGTTATATGAAATTACCAAACGGCACACATCGGAGTATGCGATTAGGCCCTTTCTGCTCCATTATGAAGATCTGTGTCTTGAAATTTTGAAGGACTGGCTTTCGGATGATAATTCGCATGTCCGTCGCCTGGTTAGTGAAGGTACCCGGCCTCGTCTGCCGTGGGCAAAGCGAATTCCAGTGATCAAGGGAGATCCCGCCCACAATTTGGCGCTGCTAGAGCCCCTTCTGCAGGATTCCTCTGGCTATGTCCGCAAATCGGTTGCGAATCATCTTCATGATCTAAACAAAGATTACCGGGATACCGTCCTTCCCTGGCTGCTTGAACATCTGGAATCGTGTGGGGTGTACGGTCCTTGGATACTTCAGCATTCGCTAAGATCCATGGCCAAGAGCGGAGATCAGGAAGTGCTGAAGCTACTAACGTCCATGAGAATAGCATCCGAATGATGCATAGGAGAGAGAAAGGCTAATTATGAGAAGAACCAAAAGCGAAGCTAACGAAACTATACAGCTGCTGCTGAAGGTAGCCAGAACACATTTCACGGAAAAAGGCTATGCCAATGCGGCACTAGAGGAGATTGCCGACGAAGCTAAAGTTACCCGCGGTGCGCTGTATCATCATTTTAAGAATAAACAAGGGCTGTTTCTTGCCGTGCTAGAATTAGTGCAGTCGGAAATTGGGCAGCGTGTGGAGGCGGAAGCGGATAGCTCTGAGGATCCTTGGGAGCAACTTCTGTATGGCTGTCGGGCTTTTATTGCGACCGTGGTAGAGCCGCAGAATAAGCGCATTATGCTCATTGACGGTCCGAGTGTCGTAGGGTGGGAGTCTTGGCGCGAGATGGACGAGCAGAATTCGATGAGTCACCTTAAGGAACAGCTAGCCTTCATGCAGAATCAGGGAATGATGAAGACCGTTCCGGTTGATGCTATGACGCATGCCTTGTCCGGCGCTTTAAACGAATGCTCGCTGTGGGTTGCTCAAATGCCGGAAACGGATAAGGGCATCGAGGAAACGATGGATGTGATTACCGGCATGTTACAGGGGTTTAGAGTATGTTGATCCCTTGATAACTAAACTACGGTGTGATTCGGATCCGGGCATGATGTTACGGCGGCCTACATATCCGTATGAGATTAAAGCACTAGAGAAGGTTTTCCCCCTAATATGGACCGGATATCCAGCAAACCTTACAATTTGCATGAATGTTGTATGCTGGAGAAGTACATCCAAAATCCATGAAATGGAAGGGGTTAAACATGAAATCAATGAAGCCGCTGCAGGAGTTTTTGGAAGAACAACAGGATAACCCGATCGAAGCCATCGGAAGCTACATTTCCGAACACATTGAAGGGAACTGGCAAACCGTACTTACCGTAAACCAGGAAAAACTGCTGAAGGCATACAACGAGGCTGGAGATGCGGCGTATGGGACGTTTTTGAACCTGTTATTCTTGCCGATTCATAAACAATTAAAGGAGATGGGAATACGTCCTAAACCTAATTTCCCGGGTAACTTCGACATCTCAAGAGAATGGGGAAGTCAGGAAGGGACAGACCAGCAGCGCTGGATGTGGAGCACGGTTTTTTCACCGGTGAAGGAGCCGCTCGGCACCATCGTTACCGTTGTATATCATGACCATACACAGTTTCGCGTCCCAAGGCAGCCTCGGATCATAGCCTTGCATGAGAGAGGAAAAGAGGAAGTCGTCGCGGCCCTTTCGCTTAAATCCCCGGATTTTAAGGAAGCGCTCGAGTTTACGGTTGAATATGAAGTATATCTTCGGGGTGTACAGGAGTAAGGAAGGAAAGCTCTGTCAGCGCGATTATTCTACCCGCCGGGAGATGATTCGCGCTTGCGTAGAATATCAGACGGGTCATTAACCTATAAAAAGCGCCTTGAGCAGGATGAAAATATCCTGGCACAAGGCGCTTTTAACATTTAGATTGAAGCCAGCTGATCGATCGTTAGGTCTAACCAGTCCAATTCTTCCTTTGTCAGCTGGATGGTTGAACCCTCATCACAGGATTTTAATTCTTCCGCAGACTGCGCACCGATCAGCGCACAGGTCGGGAAGGGCTGGTTCAGCACGTAAGCGAGCGCAATCTGTATGGCCGTCGCATTCTTCGAAGCGGCCAGCTGCTTGGCACGCTCTAACCGCTCCCAGTTCGCATCGCTATAAAATACCCGCACAAGATCCGCATTGTCCCGAATTTCCGGTGTGAACCGGCCGGTGAAGAATCCTCGCGCCTGGGAAGACCAGGAGAGCAGCGGAAACTGCTCTGCTTCATGCCACGCAATCGTCTCTGCATCGGCTGAGACGCAGCCTTTCCAGAACGGCTCGTTTGGCTTGGCCAGACTGAGATTCGGGCTGCTGAAGGAGAAACCGACCAGTCCATTCGCTTCGGCATAGGCATTGGCATCCCGGATGCGCTCCCACGTCCAGTTGGATACCCCAATGGCGCCAACGCTCCCATCGGCAATGTACTCATTCAGAGATTCAATAACTTCACCTGCCGGAACCTCCGGGTCGTCACGGTGAAGAGCATACAGATCGATGAAATTCGTCTGCAGTCTCTCAAAACTCGTTGTGATGTCGCTCTTGATGTCTTTTTTATTTACGCGCGGACCATTCTGGTCATGATGGGCACCCTTGGTCAATATGACGATCTGATCCCGGTTCCCTCTTTCCTGCATGTATCTGCCGATCACTTCTTCGCTTTGACCTCCACAGTAGATGTGGGCGGTATCAACGGAATTGCCGCCGATAGCCAAGTATGCATCCATATTCGCGGCTGCTTTCTCATACGAATCATGATAAAAGTAGTCCGTTCCTTTCATTAGCGCAGAGACAGGTTTGTTTAATCCCTTGATTGATATATATTTCATATTCATATCCTCCTTGGGTGTAATTACAACACAATTCGCTTCCGTTCATGGGCAGATTGCAGACAGGCGTCTATGACTTTCATATTGTGAACGGCATCCTCTGCAGAGTAGCGGAGAGGCTTGTTGTTCAAAATAGCTTCGGCCATATGGTCGCCTTGTTCACTGTATGCGTTTGCACGAGGGACCTCGATTTCTTTACGTCCGTCGCCGGTCGTTAAGAAGAAGTTCGCTCCGTCCTCAGGCAGGCTATAGGCGTAAGGGACTTCAATCAGGCCATCCGTGCCCACAATTTCAAGAGGATTGCGATACGCCGCCCACATTCCGCAATCAAATGTCAGCGCTACATTTCCTCCAAATTCGATTAATCCGGATGCCATCATGTCGACATGATCATGCTCAGGGGAGAAGAAAGCTTGAACGGTAACAGCTTCCGGCTCTTTATCCAGCAGGATGCGCGCGGCGTTGATCGGATAACAGCCGATATCATAAATCGAGCCGCCGCCCCAATCCTTGCGAAAGCGGACATTCCCGTGATTGGCGGAACTGTTGAAGGTAAACGCGCTGCGTATGCCCCGAATGTCCCCGATGGCACCAGCGTTGATCATTTCCTTCAACAAGTCATACCGTGGGTGATACCGATACATAAAGGCTTCGGCCAGCACTACCCCGGCTTTAGCTGCTGCTTCCGCCATTTCAGCTGCTTCTGCTTCCGTCAGCGCAAGCGGTTTTTCGCATAGAATGTGTTTACCGGCTTCCGCCGCACGGATGCTCCATTCTTTATGTAGATGGTTTGGGAGCGGAATATAGATCGCATCTATGGAAGAATCCTCGAGCAAGGACTCGTAACTGCCGTATGCAGTCGGGATATTCAGTTCCTCTGCCGTTTGCGCTGCTTTTGCCTGATCGCGGCTGGCAATGGCAACGACTTCATTGAGACGGGATTGCTGTAAACCAGGTATGACCGAGCGTTTGGCAATACTGGCGCAGCCAAGGATTCCCCAACGAAGTTTTTGAGTCATGTTCATCAGCTCCTATACAACTTTTTAAGATTATATTGCGATTATAAAAGACAAGAAATAAAATTGATATAATATTATTTTGTAGTACAATACAACAATATTGTCATTCGAGGAGTATTATGATGAAACGACAAAGTCATCTGCTGACCCTACCGCAAATGCCATTCTTCTGCCTGCCTGAGTCGGTTGGGATATACCGGGATGAACCGGACCATACCGTTACGCGGGCAGCCGGGTCTCTGAACAATTTCAATATTCATTATGTGGCTTCCGGTAAAGGGTATGTTGAAATCGAAAACGTAGTCCATACGCTTGGCCCAGGTGAAGCCGTGCTGTATTTTCCAATGCAGGCTCAGCGTTATTACACCAGCGAGGACGATCCGTGGGATGTGCGTTGGTTCCACTTTTATGGCAGCGGTCTGCAGAACTATTTCATCGAACGCGGATTTCATAAAAGCCAGCTGTGGAGCATTCGGCAGCCATCAGCCTTTGAGGAAGCGCACGAAGCGCTTTTATATGAGGCGGAGACCCATCGGATGCTCAAGCCTGCGCAGCTGTCCACGCTAACGTATTCCTTGTTAGCCGTATTCGTGGAGCAGGCATCCGCTTTATCGGATAATAAATCAAACAACTCGGCCAACCGGATTCTTGAACTGCTGCCGATCATGCAGCAGGAAGCGGCACAACCGTTTATTTTGGAGGAGTGGGCGGACAGACTCGGCGTTACCACTTACTATTTCTGTAAATTATTCCGCAATGTCATGGAGATGACCCCAATGGATTTTGTAACGCGCTGCCGGCTTCAGATGGCAAAGCAGTGGCTGCTCGACCATAAAGAAAAAACCATCGGACAGATTGCAGTGGAAGCGGGCTATCCGAGCGTCAGTTATTTTAACAAGCGATTTATGGAGCATGAAGGCATGACGCCATCTTCCTATCGTCGCTTATATGGGGTATAGTTATGGGTATCACGTCGCCAGGTCAGTTGAGAACTCGACTTAGGTCTAGGTCTTATTCACACCTATAGTCGGTTATGGAAACGGCTTGCCTCTACTACAATGGAATTAACGAAGGATTTGACGAAATCCGGCTTCAATGAAATATGTAATTAAGTATGTGGGGGAAAGCAAATGTCCGATAACCAAAATATATATGTTCTTCTGACTGATACGGGTACGATGTTTACCAAACTGATTAAACGAATTACGGCAGCGCCCTATAATCATGCTTCGCTGGTGCTGGATGAGAACTTGAATGAAGTGTTCAGCTTCGGCCGGAAATGCGCCAACAATCCCTGGATAGGGGGATTTGTTGAGGAGGATGTATACGAAGGAACCTTCCGTCACTTTCCCGGCACGCGCTGCGCTCTGCTCCGTCTAAAGGTCACGCGGGAGCAACTTGAGGCAGCGAGACGCGTGATTCAAAGCTATAAGGATGAAGAGGATGCTTACGGCTACAATCTTATCGGCATGTTTGGCGTGCTGATGAGACTTGATATTACGAGGGAAAGATCGTACTTCTGCTCACAATTCGTAGCGGAGGCAATGAAGCAAAGCAGAATTCATCTATGGGATCGCCCTTCCTCCGCAGTAACCCCGAATGATTTCTTTCAGCATCCGGCATTCGAGGTTATATACGAAGGCATGTTATATGACTATCCATTACTTGATCAATCCAAGTTGGCTGGATTCCAATACCCGTTACAAACAGCTTCAAGTTGAGTTGATTTTTGATCTAATTTGTTGCATATCGAACCCTAACTTCTGCCCGCGGCAGAAGTTATTTTTATAGCGGGATTCTTAAAAACGTTATTTAAATTGGGCATTTGCGCGCGCGATGATCGACTCGATTTTTTGTTCGTGACTGTAGATGCTTTTCTTTTTCGTCAGGATCTGACCGGAGAGTGTCAGCAGCCTGGACAGGGCATCGCTGGTTCGTGCCGATTCATTGGTCTTTACTGCGGCTTTGAAATTCTTCCACTCGGTTGCCATCAGTTTATTCGGCGTGGAGATTGCGCTTTTATCGCCTTTGATTTTGCTTTTGTAGGATTCAATCTCGGACAGGATGGAACGGACTTTAGCCGCTTTGGAAGCTTTCTCTTTCTTGGCCGCCGTAAGCGCCGCCTGCTTAGTTCGAATATCATCACGTCCCAAGGATACCAGGATCTTCATGCCACTGGCCTGTGACTGCAGTATCTTGGAGAGCGATTTGTCTTTGAGTTTTTTGGCTGCGGCGATTTGTTTATTGAGCGCGGAATAGGTATTAAACAGCGGCTGGTACTTGGTTTTGGCTGCTTGCAGCTGATCCTCCAGCTTGCGGATTTTATCCTTATCGATTTCGCTGATTTTTTTGCGGGTTTCTGAAGCTTTGGCTTCATTGGCATAGCGAAGGGAAGAGATTCGATCATCCAAATCCATTACCTGGTTTCGTTCGGATTTGAACTCATCAAACTGTTTGATGAGTTTGGTACGTACGGATCCGCCAGCCCGGTCCGCCGTGGCTTTCAATTGGGCTTGAACCGTATCGGTGAACTCGATCGCAGCTGCATTCGCGAAAGGCATGGGGATGAAAGAGAGTAAAAGTGCCATCACAAGTGATGAGGTGAGTAATCTTCTAAACATAAACATCGCTCCTTAAATAACTAATAATTATCATTAGCGGTATTCGCATCATGACAGAATGGCCGGACCCACGACAAAAAGCACCCGTTAGAAAGGCGCATTCAACGCCAGACTTACGGGTGCTTCCTTCGTAAGAGTTCCGATTCACTTTTTGTAAATATACAGGTAAATTTTGGATTTGTCAAACACTTATTCCCCTGAACTGAGCGAAAATTCTCTAAGAATGGTCTTCCAAGCCTCCGAATCTCCTTCCCATGTGGGCCCTTTCGGTATTTGCTTGATGAGAACCCGATCCGAGAACGAAGGGAGATTTACAATTTGGGGACTGCTGCTGAGCATAATAAATAACAGGTTTACGTCCGCTTTGGGATAGGCTTCGCGTATTGCTTGATCAATCGTCTCGGCATCCTTGGTATTCGCGATGATCCGCACGAGCAGAGTCTTCCGTTCAGAATTCAAGCAGCGGTTAAAGCGTTCGATTCTTCGATCCAGCCGCTCGCGAAACGCGGGGTAGTCATATAACGGAGGCTCCTCCGGATTGTTCTTGAAATCATGGAAGGATAAACAGGAAGATCGTTTATCGCGCACATAGTAACAGTTCACGGATTTGCCGTATATGTCGAGATTATCCCGTAGCATGAAATCGCTGAATTGACGTTTAATGACTTTACAAAATTCATGGGTCGAAGCGAAGTTGAACCAGTCCAACGGGCCAGCTGCATGACGCAGCTGGTTTCTTCTTAACTGGGCGGCAACCTGACAGTTGTGACCCAGACTGAAAATGGCATCAAACTCCACAGGGGTTGTCATGCTACCAGACCTCCTTGAATCTATCATTAGATATCATATGCAGATCGATAGAGTTGGTATGGAGCAGTGACCAAGGGTGGGTGTGGAGTGCGGTTCATAGCCACCGTGCAGCATAATCGGAGGTGGGCCGGATTTGAGGGGAAACGGAGTGGTGGGAAAATTACGGACCCGACCCTCAAGGACTCAAGCTATATTTTGAATGAAGCTGCCATATTAATTCCCTCCGGCTGTTGACGCCGGTTTTAACAAATATGGACTTTAGATGATCCTGAATCGTGTAGGGGGAGATAAACAGGGATTGAGCAAGCTCCTTGGTGGATAATCCTCGCAGAATTCCGCTGATCACTTCGTTCTCGCGCTCCGTTAATCCCAACGCATCCGAGATAAGCGGCAGCATGTCCGTTGTATTGGCAGGTTCAAGCGTGACTGCAAGCTTGGCAAGAGAATCGGGACCATGCAGAAGGCATGCCCGTATGCTGGCAAAGGAGCCATTACTTAGCCTGACGCGAGTATGAGCGCCCGTCGAATAGGCCGTACCTCGGGAGCTCTCGGACAAAGCTCGGGAGCAGACTGCCCGCAGCGGGCGAGGGAGCGAAGCGGCATCCATACCCTCTGCATCCTGGAGCAATGACATCCACTGCCGTGCAGAAGCATTATATGAAAGAATATCGAGCGTTTCGGATAACACCAATAAACCAGGCTCAGGCATGTGATCCATTCCATCCATAGGGGATCGCGGAAGACTTCGATCACGCAGCATGGACGCCATGAATGGTGCCAGGGAAGAGAGCAGCTGCCGTTCCTCCTCGCTAAAAAAGGGCTGGCCCTCCTGACGGAATATCGTCAGATATCCCCAACACATGCCGTCCGCTACCAATGCGACACGCATCTCATCATGAAAGCCTGCCGGCTGCAGGACGTTCAGATAACGAGGGCTTGTGTTCAGAGCCCCGTTCGTAGCTCCGCTTAGCGTAGCCACCTTCTCCATGGAGTTCGCCAGTTCATGAAAGTGATTGTAATCGCTGTGCAGATATTCATACTCGAACAGGCGATCATGGATTGCCTCAATGTCTTCATCCGTGATCGCACCCGTCGAGAGCAATGTACGTGGATCTACCGTCGTAAAGCAAGCCGATTCGAAAGGAATCCAGCAGCGCAATTGCTTCATGAGTTCGCTCCGGTAGGTTTGGGAATTTGATAAAGCCCCGCCAAGTGCCATTATTTTATTCAATAAGCTGTTAAGCTGTGTGCCCATATTCAGTCACCTTTTTCGTCGGTCTAAGGAAAACCCCACATTTCTGGGATAGGGTTATCGTTCTCCATCCTTATAATTGAGAATGATTCTTATTATGTCATGTATGTAGAAGGAATGAAAGAGACCCTGCATATTGTGCATCATGATGGAACAAGGGAGGTTTACCCATGGAAAAAGTGAAATCAGGGCTTGCTTCGCTGAGGATTTTCAAGTCTGAGCGGGGGCTCGTTACTTATATAGATTTTTTTAGAGATGGAGAGGAAGTATCATGAAGGAACGTATTGTGGTTGTAGGCGGATATGGGCATGTAGGAAGGATTATATGCGAGGAGTTAGGGGAGAAATATCCCGGTCTTGTGTACGCTGCAGGAAGAAGTTTGGAAAGAGCCGAGCGTTTCAGTCAGGAGACAAGCGGGAAGGTGCTCCCCATGCGATTGGATATGGGGCAGCCACTCATGGCGAGTGAGTGGGAACGGATCAAACTCGTGGTCATGTGTCTGGATCAGGCGGACGATGCCTGGGTCGGAGCTTGCATCCGGAGCGGGACCCACTATGTGGATATATCGGCAAAAGCCGAGTTTTTGAACCAAGTGTCGAAGTGGAAGGACGCAGCCGAGGAATCCGGGTCGTCAGCTATTCTGAGTGTAGGCCTGGCCCCGGGTTTAACCAATCTCATGGCAAGCTGGGCGAGCAAAGGTCTGGATGTAACAGAGTCGGTTGATATCTCGATTATGCTGGGATTAGGGGATCGGCACGGCAAGGCTGCCGTAGAGTGGACCGTGGACAATCTACTGTCCACCTTTCAGGTGATGGAGAACCATCGCGTTAAGACGGTTGCGAGTTTTTCGGATGGAAGGTCGGTTTTTTTTGGCGAAAAAATAGGACGTAAATCCGTGTATCGTTTCCCATTCTCGGATCAATCCACATTGCCCAACACCTTGGAAGTTCCCACCGTATCGACCCGGTTGGGTTTTGATTCTTCCCCTCTAACTACCATGCTTGCAGGATTCCGTGCATCCGGTCTGCATCATTTGCTTAAGGTTAAATGGATACGGAACGCTGCCGTGAAAGCTTTTATGAATATACGGATGGGATCCGATGATGTTGCTCTAAAAGTTGAAGCGCAGGGCAAGCGCCGTGGCAAAAACAGTACAGTTGAATTTTTGCTGGTCGGGCGGGATCAGTCCAGATTAACGGCTAAGGTAGCGGCGAGTGTTGCGGATGCTGTATACAGTGGGAATATCGCGTGCGGGGTGTTTCATATTGAACAAGTGTTTGAATTAGCGAGTATGAAGGGGTGGCTGGAGAAAGAGGTTCGCATGGAGGTATGGCGGGATGGGAAGAGAGGGAGTATGTAGCCGCCTTCTAAAGGCGCAAACATCATGTGAATGCTCCTCTGCTTCTATATCATTGTATTTTTCGTCTTCCTCATCCGTATGTTATATTAAGCCTTAGAATATTCAAAGGAGGATTATTGCATGCGGCAAAAAAGATGGATTTGGGTACAAAATTTGAGGGAAATCGCATCATTGACCCTATAAACTGCGTATTCCCCTAAATTTATGGGGGCACTACCAAGTGGAAGAGATTACTCAACCAAGTCAAAAATTACGGATCACAAATGTGAAAGGCGCGTTTGCCTGGCTGGGATTTTTGGTGTTTTTCAGCGTTTTGAATGAAACCGTGTTTAATGTGGCACTGCCGGATATCGCCAGGCAATTTCATGTGGAGCCATCGACGGCCAATTGGGTCAATACAGGCTTTATGCTGACGTTTGCCATAGGTTCATTTGTGTACGGAAAAATATCGGATCTGTACGGGATCAAAATAATGCTCATGATAGGTATCGTAACGTACGGCAGCGGCTCTATGCTGGGATTAGCGGGACATGCCTATTTACCTGCTGTGATTGCGGCAAGATTTATTCAGGGGGCGGGAGCCTCTGCCATCCCTGCGCTGGTCATGGTCATGATTGTACGTTATTTCGATGCCAATCAACGCGGAAGAGCGTTTGGTCTTATAGGATCACTGGTTGCAACGGGCGAAGGCATCGGGCCTGTCATCGGAGGCGTCGTTGCCCATTATGTGCACTGGTCCATGTTGTTTGTTTTTCCTCTTATGACACTTGCCACGATTCCTTTCTTCTTAAAAGTGCTACCGGATGAAACTGAACAGAAAGGGACCATTGATGTTACGGGGGCAGTTCTGCTCTCGGTTGGCGTAGTGCTATTTACCTTGTTTACGACCAATGAACATTGGATGTATCTGGCTGGCTGTTTAGCAGCGCTCGTATTATTCGCCTTACGTATCAAGCGGGTTTCCAATCCATTTATCGAACCGTATTTATTTGTAAGGAAGAAGTTCATCGCCGGGACGATCGCGGGCTGCGTTATTTTGGGCATGGTAGCCGGATTTCTATCCATGGTGCCTTATATGATGAGAAGCGTCCACCATCTGTCAACGGGCATGATTGGCGCGGGGGTTATGTTCCCTGGTGCCATGAGTGTCATGCTGTTTGGCATATTAGGGGGCACACTCGTTGATAAGAAAGGTCATCATCTTGTGTTCTATATAGGCACCTTGATGATTATCGGTGGTTTTTTAACTATGGCTATGCTGAAGGATCAATCACCTTGGATTGTAACGGCCATGCTGATTTTTGTATTTGGAGGCCTTTCTTTTGTGAAGACGGTGATTTCAACCGTCGTTTCCGATTCTCTGGAAGAGAAGGAAGCGGGAGCAGGGATGGGAATGCTCAATTTTGCATGCTTCTTATCTGAGGGAATCGGAGTGGCAATTGTAGGAGGTTTGCTTTCCAGAGGATTGCTGGAATTCCCACTTCTTCCGATGTTACGGAATGCTGGGACAGACTTATACAGCAACTTGCTGCTTCTGTTTTCGTTGGTTATCGTAGCTGGAAGTATGATCTATACATTGACTTATGTCGGAAAAAGAAGCAGACGAATCTAAAGCATAGAAGCATATTTGTGCTCCAAATCCCGATCTCTCTTGTAACAACGGAGAGAGCGGGATTTTTTTTGGTAACAAGCTCTTCATACGCCATTGTGCCGCTTCTGTATTGATCATTGGGGGAGAATAGTCTGGATAGCTGTCGAAACGTCTTCGTCAAGTCCAGACTATCATGTTGCTCCGTTTAACAGCGGATTACGGTCATTTCCTGTGGCTTGCATTCGTTGACAGAACTCGGGTCTGGTGATATCCTCCAATCAAAGACGGGGTTTATCCGGGATCAAATGAATTAATCCGTATTGTCCCCTTGGCGAGGGAGAGCTCTCCCAAGCGACGGTTGCGGCAGCCATTTCTGAATACCGTAAGTCTGAAGCTCTTCGTTTGAAGAGTTTTTTTCTTTTATATTACAACGAAAAGAATGTGATGACAGATGTTGGTTCGATTACGAACCCAAATGAACGGTTTGCTTCAACATCATTTATCCGGGGAGTCGATGGACTACCGGCAGATTTTCGCTTTATTTTTTCCGATCTTGATTGATCAGGCATTCATCATCGGTTTGAATCTGGTCAACACCGCCATGATCAGTTCGTCGGGCGTATCGGCGGTCAGCGCCGTGAACATGGTGGACTCCCTGAATATTTTCCTGATCAATGTGTTCGTGGCGGTAGCAACCGGAGGCACCGTCGTCGTTGCACAATATAAGGGAAGCGGCAATGCCATGATGGTATCGCGGGCTTCTGCGGCCACTGTTACATCCGTGGCGATGATCGCTTTAGCGATCGCGCTGCTGATCATTGGGCTTCACCAGCCGGTGCTGAATCTGCTGTTCGGCTCAGCGTCACCCGAGGTGCTGGAGAGTGCGCGAGTGTATCTGATCGGAAGCAGTACTTCCTTCATCGGAATTGCCATCGTGCAGGCGGTTTGCGGCGCGCTGCGGGGGATCGGCAAGACCCGGGCTTCACTGGCATTGTCGTTAATCATGAACCTGCTCTACGTTCTGCTCAACATCGTGTTCATCACCCTGCTGAATATGGGCGTTATGGGCATGACGCTGGCGATTAACATCGCCCGCTTTGCCGGTGCGGCCTGCGCGCTCTACTATCTGTTCAGAGTGGACGCCACGCTTCATATCCGCCTGCGAGATCTGTTTCATTTCCCGATATCCATGCTGCGCAAAATTATGTTTATCGGGCTTCCGTTTGCAGCCGAACAGATGTTTTTTAACGGGGGAAAGCTGTTAACCCAAGTGTTTATCGTCAGCTTGGGTACGTACGCCATAGCAACGAACGCGATCGGGTCTTCGCTTGCCGCCGTATTTCAAATTCCAGCCAGCGCGTTGTCATTAACGATTGTGACCGTTGTTGGTCAATGCATCGGCCGCGGCAATATAGCGGATGCCCGTAAGTTCATCAAATCCTTTCTATGGCTTGGCGCAATCTCGCTGGCCCTGATGGGGCTGATATTGATGCCGCTCTACCGGCCGTTGGTAGGGCTATTCAATCCGCCTCCGGAAATCGTGAACGATCTGTTCGTGGTGCTGTTGATCAACACGCTCGTGCAGGTTCCGTTGTGGTCGATAAGCTTTATTCTGCCTTCGGCGCTGCGTGCGGCAGGCGACTCGCGTTTTACCTCTATCACTTCGATGCTGACCATGTGGCTGTTCCGGGTGATTCTCGGTTATATTATGGGGATCGTTCTGGGCTGGAGCATCCTTGGCGTATGGCTGGCCATGAATTGTGAATGGGGAGTGCGGGGAGCGATTTTCCTATGGCGCTTCCGCGGCAAGAAATGGTATGCGCACAAGCTGATTTAAGCCCTTATCTATTGTATATAAAGCAAGAAAAGCCCCGTGTTTCCGGGGCTTTTTTGCATGTTTTTTACTGCAAGCTGCATGTTCCATCAGTTCCAAACAGATTAAGTTAGGAACGATTAGGATGGCTTGTAAACCGCTGCGTATGTTTTCCAGCCGCCGTCGAGATTCTTAACCCGGAAGCCATGCTCGGCCAAAATACGAGCCGCCAAGTATCCGCGCAGCCCAACCTGGCAAGTCACGTACAGCAATTCATTCTCCGGCAATTCCTTCAGTCGGCTGCGCAGATCGTTAAGCGGAATGTTGACGGAACCCGGGATATAACCCGCTTCCCTTTCCCTAGGCTCACGAACGTCGATCAAGGTTGCACCGTTTCCGACCAGGTCGTCGATTTCATGCCACTGCACCGTTTCAACCAAACCGTCCAAGATGTTGGCGGCAACATATCCGGCATAATTAACCGGGTCTTTGGCGGAGGAATAAGGGGGCGCGTAGGAAAGCTCCAGCTCAGTCAAGTCCCATACATTGAGATTTCCCTTGATTGCTGTAGCAATGACATCGATTCGCTTATCCACGCCATCTGCTCCAATCGCTTGCGCCCCATAGATTTGACCTGTTTCCGGATGGAATAACAGCTTCAAGGAAATGGGATACGCCCCGGGGTAGTATCCGGCATGAGACGAGGGGTGAATATGGATGGCTTGATAAGGGATGTTCATTTGCTTGAGGCGCTTTTCGTTAACGCCTGTTGCAGCAACCGTTAGATCAAAGACCTTGGCAATCGACGAGCCGAGCGTGCCTTTGTAACGATTGGTTTTGCCGTAGATGTGGTCTGCAACCAGGCGCCCCTGCCGGTTGGCAGGACCGGCGAGCGGGATAAAGGCCTGGCTCTGAAGGACATAATCCTTTACCTCAATCGCATCGCCGATGGCATAAATGCTCGGGTCAGCGGTCTGCATATATTCGTTAACTTGAATCCCGCCGCGATCATTGACGGGAAGTCCGGCAGCTGACGCCAGCAAGCTCTCCGGCTGAACGCCTATCGAAAGCAAAGTCATATCGGTTGATAATCGTTTGCCGCTGGAAAGCTCGATTTGTTGACCGCCCTCATGAAACTCTTTTACGCCATCCTCAAGAATCAGACGGACTCCTTTTTCCTTAAGATGCGATTGGACGATTGCGGCCATTTCGTAGTCGAGCGGAGCCATCACCTGGTTGGCCATTTCAATGACTGTCACCTGAACGCCGCGATCCGCCAGATTCTCGGCCATTTCCAGCCCGATAAATCCACCCCCGACAATAACGGCTTCCTTCGGCTGGGCTTCATCCACGTACTGCTTAATCCGGTCCGTATCGGGGATATTGCGCAAAGTGAAGACGTTTGGCGATCCGGTCAGACCGCGAATATCCGGCGTAATCGGCTTCGCGCCGGGTGACAGGATCAGATAATCATAACTCTCGGTGTAGGTTTCTCCGGTAATAAGGTTTTTAATCGTAACCATTTTTTCATCACGCAGTATGGACGTAACTTCGCTATGATTCCGAATATCCAGCTCATAACGGCGGCTAAGGCCGGGTACGGTCTGCACCATGAGCTTATCGCGGTCGGTTATCGTTTCTCCTATATAATAGGGCAGACCGCAGTTGGCAAACGAAATATATTCACCGCGCTCCACTAAAACAATGGCAGAGTCCTCATCCAATCTCCGCAGTCTGGCAGCTGCCGAGGCTCCTCCCGCTACGCCGCCGACAATGAGAATTTTTTTGCCCATCGAATATTCCTCCCTGATTTTGTGTATATGATGAATGGATTTTTGCATACCCTATGGGGTATCATAACATATGGCAGCACGGAAGAGTGTGACAATTATCAGACATGTCCTGATAAGCGTAAAGTTAGAATTATCCATTTGACAACATACCCTTGGGGGTATATATTGAGGACATGCAAGCCCGTATGCTTTTAATCATGCATCCTAAAAAGTGCAGAGACAGGAGGGGATCGAGATGGATTACAATGATCAGATGAAAAATCGGGTGAAACGCATCGAAGGTCAGCTGCGCGGCATTCTGAAAATGATGGAAGAGAACAAGGATTGCAAGGAAGTGATTACCCAGCTCTCGGCAACGCGGACGGCGATAGATCGGACGATCGGCGTTGTCGTCAGCTCCAACCTTGTTGAATGCGTACAGAAAGCTGAAGAGACCGGGCAGGACACGGAGAAGCTTGTGGTTGAAGCGGTCAATTTGCTAGTGAAAAGCAGATAACGTGAGGACAACGTTCCCTCAATTGAATATCAGGCAGTAGGAAGTTCAATCAGGATTGACAGGACTTACGACATTGCTTGAAATACCCCCACAGGTAAATAAAGAAACATATAGTCATCATTTTAAGGAGGAATTATAATGAACGCGGATAAAGTATTGGATGTGAAAGGCTTGGCATGTCCCATGCCGATCGTGAAAACAAAGAAACAGATCAATGAGATGCAACAAGGCCAAGTGCTTGAGATTCATGCAACGGATCGAGGCGCGAAGGGCGATTTGACGGCATGGGCCAAGTCGACGGGTAACGAGATGCTGGAGCAGGCAGAGGATGGGGGCGTATTGAAATTTTGGATTAGAAAGGGATAATTTTTTTGAATGAAAATATACCCATGGGGGTATAAACGCATTCATTGAGATTTATAAATCATTTATTTCAGGAGGAGATCACGACGTGACGGAAACAAAAAAGACAACGATTGTATTATTCAGCGGCGATTATGACAAAGCCATGGCCGCCTATATCATCGCGAACGGCGCTGCCGCTTATGACCATGAGGTGACGATATTTCATACCTTCTGGGGACTGAACGCACTGCGTAAGGACGAGGATGTCATGCTGCCCAAGAAGAAAAGTTTCATCGAGAAGATGTTTGGGAAAATGATGCCGCGCGGATCCGATAACATGGGTCTCTCCAAAATGAATTTTGCCGGGATGGGTCCAAAAATGATCAAGGATGTGATCAAGAAACACAACGCCGTTCCGCTGCCGCAATTGATCGAGATGGCGCAGGAGCAGGACATCAAGCTTGTTGCATGCACCATGACGATGGATCTGCTTGGGCTGCAGCAAGAAGAACTGCTTGACGGCATTGAGTATGCGGGGGTTGCTGCATATTTGGGCGATGCTCAGGATGGCCATGTTAACTTGTTCATTTAAGTAAAACAGCGGCGACGGTTGCTGTTATAAAGAGAGGGAATAAAGATGGATATTCTCAATGTATCGTTCATTGCACTTATCATTCTGTTTGTCGTTTGGAGAATCCTCCCGGCTCAGGGAGTCAGGCAGATTACCTCGGCACAGCTGAAGCAAGAGCTTAAAGACAGATACACAAACAAGCAGTTCATCGATGTCCGGACGCCGGGAGAGTTCAAGGGGATTCACATTCGGGGAACATTAAAGAAATTAGGCTTTGAGATGGTGACTAACGTGAAGGGCGGCATGAATCGCTGGTCTTAAACTTAAAAAAGTAAAGGGAGTGCTGATCAACATGAAAGAGATTTCTCCAAAAGAAGTAGAGCATATGCTGAGTGACGGAGCTGACATGAATATCATCGATGTTCGGGAAGCGGAGGAAGTCGCGGAAGGTAAAATTCCGGGCGTCGTCAACATTCCTTTAGGTTTGATTGAATTCCGCAAGCAGGATCTTGATCGGTCGAAAGAGTATGTCTTAGTATGCCGTTCCGGGGGGCGCAGCGGCCGTGCAGCCGAATACTTGGAAGGTCAAGGCTATCAAGTCGTCAATATGACGGGCGGTATGCTCGCATGGGAGGGCAAAACAGAGTAACTGTGTCTATTTGAAAAAGAATGGGGTGTTAGGCACCCCCTTTTTTTTGATCTGAATCATACCCTGGGTGGTATATGTGCCCAAAAAAACAATGGAGGTTCGATGTAATATGGCAGCAATTGAAACGAATATGAGGCTGGATGCTAAGGGGCTGGCTTGCCCGATGCCCATCGTCCGCACGAAAAAAGCGATGAAGGATCTTGAAGCCGGACATGTACTGGAGGTAGTGGCAACCGACAAAGGCTCCAAGGCCGACATGCAGGCATGGGCGGAAAGCACGGGGCATCAATATCTCGGAACGATTGAAGAGGGGGATGTGCTGAAGCACTACCTTCGCAAATCATCAGGAGAAGAAACGGCAGAACGCACTTATCCGCATGTAGCGTCTAATGATCAGCTGGAGGAGAAACTTGCGTCCGGAGCGTCAATCATCGTCCTGGATGTAAGGGAAGCGGCGGAGTTTGCTTTCAAGCATATTCGCAATGCCGTATCGATTCCTCTTGGTGATCTGGATGAACGTATGGCTGAGCTGAACAAAGAGGATGAAATCTATGTCATCTGCCGTACCGGAACGCGGAGCGACCTGGCTGCGCAAAAGCTTTCAGCTAACGGCTATGCAGGCATTATAAACGTCGTACCGGGCATGAGCGGCTGGTGTGGAGAAACTGTGGGCTTGCACGATAGCGCAGATTATGATGGCTGTTGAAAAAACATGCTGAGCGCTTTTAATAGGCAGCCGGAAGGAATTTAACTTTTCAGATCCATTTGAAATTATGAGGAGGAAGGCGACATGACAGTAAGAGAAATGCAAGCGCAAGAAGTGGCCATGAAGGCGATTCGCAAAGAGAGCCTGTTCATATTGGATGTGCGGAACCCATCGGATTACGAGGACTGGAAGATTGAAGGCGAAGGAATTCAGCATTTGAATATTCCCTACTTTGATTTGATTGACGGCGTGGAAGAAATTTTGGATCGACTCCCGAAGGATCAAGAAGTGCTGGTCGTATGCGCCAAGGAAGGCTCGTCAGTGATGGTGGCTGAGATGCTGGCCGAGCACGGCCGGCATGTGGCGTATTTGAAAGGCGGTATGAAGGCCTGGAGTGAACACCTTGTTCCCCTGAAGATCGGCAGTTTGGCAGATGGAGGCACGCTTTATCAGTTTGTTCGTATAGGCAAAGGCTGCTTGTCTTATATGGCGGTATCGAACGGTGAAGCAGCATTGTTTGACGCAACCCGTATGACGGAGGTGTATCTTGAATTCGCAAAAAGCCTGAATGCAAAAATCAAGCATGTGTTTGATACCCATCTCCATGCGGACCATATTTCCGGCGGACGAATGATTGCTAAGCAGACAGGAGCCGTATACTGGCTTTCGCCAAAGGATGCCGGCGAGGTGATGTTTAAGTACGAACCGCTCAAGAACGGAAGCGAAGTGGTGATCGGCGGCAGCACAATTCACATTGAAGCGCTCCATTCTCCGGGCCATACCATCGGGTCCACCTCGTTTGTAATTGATGATCAATATTTGCTGACAGGCGATATTCTGTTTATCGATTCCATCGGCCGTCCGGATCTGGCGGGGCTGGCGGAGGATTGGGTTGGCGACTTGCGGGAAACGCTCTATGCCCGCTACACCCATCTATCGGATGATCTGACCGTGCTGCCGGCGCATTTCATGGTCATGGACGAACTGAACGAGGACGGAACCGTCGCGAAGAAACTGGGCGAGCTTTACCGGGAAAACCATGGACTCAACATCGCCGACGAGGCAGAATTCCGGACGTTGGTCACGCAGAATCTGCCGCCGCAGCCTAACAGCTATCAGGAAATACGGCAAACGAACATGGGGAAAATGAATCCGGATGCGGAGCAGCAGCGAGAGATGGAGATCGGGCCGAACCGCTGCGCGGTACGTTAATCTTGACAAATGACGATCTGATGTTAAGAGGTAGAAATATGAATTGTAAAGCGCTCATTGCAAGGGTCGCTAACAAGATCGGTCACGGATATAAACGGATGAAACAAGAGAAAAAGAGATCAAGGGAACCAGACAGGTTCCCTTTTCTAAAGAGAAATAAGGGGGCAGCACGATGGAACTAAGCATTTCCTTCATCATTACGATATTGTTAATCGGGTTCATTGGCTCTTTTATATCAGGGATGGTTGGCATTGGAGGCTCGATCATCAAATACCCGATGCTGCTGTATATCCCGCCGTTATTCGGCCTTGCGGCTTTCACGGCGCATGAAGTATCGGGCATCAGCGCCGTACAGGTATTCTTCGCCACGATCGGCGGCGTGTGGGCATACCGCAAGGGCGGATATCTGAACAAAACGCTCATTATCTATATGGGTTCGGCCATACTGCTGGGCAGCTTCATCGGCGGTTTCGGCTCCAAGATGATGAGCGAAGGCGGCATCAATCTCATCTACGGCATATTGGCGCTGATCGCGGCCATTATGATGTTCATCCCGAACAAAGGGGTGGACGATATTCCGCTGGATCAGGTCAAGTTCAATAAATGGCTGGCCGCTTCGCTGGCTCTTGTGGTCGGTATCGGAGCCGGCATCGTCGGGGCGGCCGGGGCGTTCCTGCTCGTTCCGATCATGCTGGTCGTGTTGAAAATACCGACCCGGATGACCATTGCCAGCTCGCTCGCGATCACCTTCATCTCATCCATCGGTTCGACGGTAGGGAAGCTGACGACGGGACAAGTGGATTATATCCCTGCCCTTATTATGGTTGTTGCCAGCTTGATCGCTTCTCCACTGGGAGCGGTCGCGGGGAAGAAGATGAACACGAAGATCCTGCAGATCATTCTGGCAGTTTTGATTCTGGCAACGGCCGTCAAAATTTGGCTGGACATTCTATGATGACGGACCCCAGAAATCACTCTGGTTAATCCTAACCGAGCCCAGTTGAGATCACGCGCAAAGAGGCTAATTCCCCGAACCATTCGGAAGTCCCGCTAACATCGATGCGGCAGGAATGGTAAGATGGGGATGAGCTTCAGTGTGTACAGAATGGCGTTGATTTTAAAGAAAGAGGTGCTAAAACGATGAATCCATGGAATGAGCGATTTCAGGGAGATGAATACGTGTTTGGAACGGACCCGAATGTATTTATTGCCGATATGCATAAGAAATTAGGCTTAACTGGAGACGCACTGGCTATCGCAGAGGGAGAGGGACGGAATGCGGTGTTCCTGGCCGGGGAAGGCATGAACGTTACCGTATGGGATTACGCGGAATCCGGCCTGAACAAAGCCATTCGACTGGCGGAAGCAAGCGGTGTGCAGATTCGCACGGAGCTTGTGGATCTCCACGATGCGTTGTGGAAGCAGGACCAATGGGATGAGATCATTTGCGTGTTTGGACATTTTCCCAAGGCATTGAGAACGAGGACTTTAGAAGGCGTGAAGACAGCGGTGAAGCCGGGAGGATATTTCCTCACTGAGGTATATTCACCGTACCAGATTCCTTATCGCAGCGGGGGACCGCAGGAACAGCAATTTTTATACGTGCCTGAGGATTTCCTCGAGCCCTTTGCAGATTGGCGCATAGTCCACTTTTTTATGGGAGAGGTCGTTCGTCATGAGGGCCAGGGGCATCAGGGCTTGTCCCATGTCATTCAGTTTGCGGGGCAGAAGCCGTTAAGAACATGAATGAAGACGAGCGAGGATTAAGTGAACAGCATGGAAATGTCGGACCGATCGTCTTGCTGTACATAGTCGGAGGGCGACAGGCCGGTGTGTTTTTTAAACATCCGATAAAAATAGGACGTGTCATAATAACCCAAATAGTGGGCGATATGAGCGATGGTCATGTCCGAATGAAGCAGCAGGCTGCACGCTTCCAGCACGCGCAACTGATGCATATACCGGATCGGTGAAAGACCGTACACCTCTTTGAAGAGGGCTGCAGCATAACTTGGAGAGCGATGGATTAGTTTCGCTAATCGATCGATTTCGATGGGTTCGCGGTAATGCTCCAGCAGATACGATTTGATGGTATCCGCGTAGTTTCGTTTGCTGGGTGCCAGCTCATTCTTCTCGAGCTCGCGGGCCAGCATGCCGATGAGCTCCTGCATAATGCCCTGACAGATCATGGTACGGTAGCTTTTGCCACCCCGCATTTCCTCATACAGGCGCTCACAGCGCCTGTAGACATATTGGATATGAGAGAGATTGAATTTCATGAATCGACCCGCATCCAGAAATGGAATTCCTGTGGGTTCTTGACGATCCAATGTAAAGAGAATGGTATGCTTCTGATGTGAAGTGTCCTTCCAGTTGCCTCCGCTTCGTCTCGTCGACTGAGGGATATAGAGTACGTCTTCTTGCTCGGCAATGATGTCTTCCCCGTTGATTTCGTATCTCACCTTGCCTTCTCTAACCACAACAAGGACATTGTACTCAATCGTCTCCAGCTGGGTTCGCCAATTCGGTATGTAATCATCAAAATTCACGCTCATCAATTGGATCATAGGACAACACCCCGCAGTGATTTTATACCTATAGCCTAGCACAATAATGCTTCATTTGAGTACTCATTGATTCGATTATGTGATCCTGTTATTTCAAATCGGAGTAGAATCGTACAACATAGTGACGAAATGTACATCGACTCTGCAGGGATCGCGGCCTATAATTTCAAACAAATGCAGAAAAATTGTAAACGCTGACATGTGAAGTCTTGAGAAATATCAAGTGAATTCAGATGAGGAAGGAATCGATGAGGATATGAGAGTATTATTGCTGGATTTGGATTCGACAAGGCCGGATCATTTAGGCTGTTATGGCTATCATCGGAATACGTCGCCGAATATTGACCGAATTGCGGCGGAAGGCGTGCGTTTTGACAATTACTATACCTCGGATGCTCCATGTTTTCCTTCAAGAACCGCATTAATGACAGGTAAGTTCGGCATTCATAACGGTGTCGTCGGTCATGGAGGCACGGCTGCCGATGTGCGCCATGAAGGTATCACCCGTGACTTCCGCGACAAGCTGGGGTCGGAGAGCTTTCCAGCTATATTCCGCAGGGCCGGCATGAAGACCGCCTTGATCAGTCCGTTCGGTGAACGTCATTCGGCCTGGACCTTCTACGCGGGCTTCAATGAAATGTATAATACGGGTAAGGGCGGGTTGGAGTCGGCAGAAGAAGTATCTCCGGTCGTGCTGGATTGGCTGGATCGCAACGCCGATGAAGATAACTGGATGCTCTATGTGAACTTCTGGGATCCGCACACACCGTATCGCGCACCCCAGTCGCTGGGAAATCCCTTCGAGCATGAGCCGCTTCCTGATTGGATTACCGAAGAGGTGCTTCAGGAGCATCAGAAGAAGGTCGGACCGCATGGAGTGAACGAAATTAACATGTATAATAGTGAAGTATCCCCCGATTATCCGCGTCATCCCGGAGAGATCAGGACGATGGAGGATCTGCGGACCATGGTGGATGGCTATGATTGCGGCATTCGCCATATGGACGAGCATATCGGTGCGATCTTCGAATTGCTGGAGAACAAGGGAGTAATGGATGATTTGGTTGTCATCATTACCGCGGATCATGGTGAGAACATGGGGGAGCTTGGCATTTATGGAGAACACGGAACAGCGGATCAGGGCACTTGCCGTATTCCGATGATCATTCGGGGGCCTGGCATCGTGAAGGGGGTAACGGATCGCGAGCTCCACTATCATCTGGATCTTTTGCCAACGATGGCGGAATATTTGAACGTTGCACCGGTACGTAGCTGGGATGGCATCAGTTATGCGGAGAGCCTGCGGACCGGTAACGGCGGCGGCAGGGAGTATCTGGTGGTTTCTCAATGCGCCCATGTCTGTCAGCGAAGCGTGCGATTTGGAGAATGGCTCTACATTCGAACGTATCATGACGGCTATCATCTGTTCGACAAAGAAATGCTGTTCCATATCACCGAGGATGTCCACGAGCAGTACAATCGGGCAGCTGAAAGACCGGATCTGTGCAGGGAGGCTGTATATCTTCTGAATGAATGGCATGATCATATGATGTCAACGATGCCGTATGACGTGGACCCGTTGTGGACGGTCATGAAGGAGGGGGGACCTTACCATGCCAAAGGTCATCTGCCCCGGTATATCGAGCGTTTGAAGAATACAGGCCGAGGGGAAGCGGTGCCGGAATTGATGCGTCGCCATCCGCAGGAATTCGTATAAAATATATAGTTAAAGTGAAGCAGGATAACCGCTCCGGTAGTGGTTGTCCTGTTCTCTGTATCTAGCATAGGAGGAACCGAGCATGGGAGAACAACATTCTTGCTGCGCCGGCGTGAGAGCGAAAGTACAGTTGGGAGAAGCCGATCCGAAGGATCATCAAGACAGTCTAAGTGAAGGCCAATATCATGACCAGTCTCATCTTGAGCTCCATTCCAACATGATCACGATCCCTGGAGGGACGTTTACGATGGGCACGAATTCACATGAAGGGTTCCCGCGTGACGGCGAGGGTCCGGCTCGCAGCGTAACCGTTTCCGGATTTGAAATCTCACCGTATGCCGTTACGAATGAACAGTTTCAACGGTTCGTGGAAGCTACCGGTTATGTCACGGAAGCGGAGCATTTCGGATGGTCGTTTGTATTTGAACTGCTGGCTTCGGAGGAGACCAAGGCAAGAGTTGCACAAGTTCCGCAGGAAGTGCCTTGGTGGCTGGTGGTCGAAGGCGCATACTGGGCTGCACCCGAGGGAGCGGATTCGAGCATCGAAGACCGAATGGACCACCCGGTTGTACATATATCCTGGAACGACGCGGTTGTTTATTGCCATTGGGCCGGTGTGCGGCTTCCCACAGAAGCGGAATGGGAGTATGCGGCGCGCGGCGGTTTGGAGGGCAGGACCTATCCTTGGGGAGATCTGCTGAAGCAGGACGGAGAGCATCAATGCAACATATGGCAGGGTAAATTTCCAGTTAAAAATAACGCAAGCGATGGATTTATCGGTACCGCGCCGGTAGATGCCTATAAACCGAATGGTTACGGACTATATAACATGTCCGGCAACGTATGGGAATGGTGCGGCGATTGGTTCAGCCCGACTTATCATCAAATGACCTCGGCCATCAATCCGTTCTTTGGTGAGTCTACGGGTAGAAGGTCGATGCGCGGCGGTTCGTACCTGTGCCACAGATCCTATTGCAACCGTTATCGAGTCGCGGCACGCAGCGGGAATACGCCTGACAGCTCGACGGGCAATTGCGGTTTCCGTGTGGTGAGGGAGAGAAAGTAGAATGTGAAATATGTTGTATTATGATTATGATGCACACTCAGGATTATGCGCGCCTGATAATGCATATAAATGAATAAAACGGAAAATCATCACTTGAAATGCGGAGTATAAATGAATATAATTAAGGTGTAAAGTGGAAATAAAATGAATAAACGGGAGGGTGAATGTATGGTGCAAGATCAATCAGGAATGTTTGCCGAGGAACGTCGTCAGAAAATTCTTGCTTTGCTGCATCAAGATAAACGGGTGATTGCCAAGGACTTGGCCGAGCGGTTTGAAATATCGATTGATTCGATTCGTCGGGATTTGACAATCATGGAGGAGCAAGGTTTACTCCAGAAAACGCACGGAGGCGCCATCCCCTCCATGAAAGTCAGGCAGCCGCCCTTGGCTCCGGAACAGCGGTATGGTGAAGGCTCTCCGGAAGGGCACGCCATTGCTCAATTAGCCGTTTCATACGTCCGAGAAAGAGATACCGTATTCATTGGCAGCAGCTCGCTTACCTACTTACTGCTGAAGCATCTTCCGGAGCAGATGCCCTTGACAATCGTGACCAACTGCATGCGTGTAGCGGATGCCCTGCGAGAGCGCGAATGGATTGACACTTATTTAATTGGCGGACGGGTGAAGCCTTCCGGAAATATCACGGACGTGCTGGCTAACGAATTTATTCGTCAATTTAAATTTGATATCAGTTTCGTTAGCGGAGGCGGTATTTCCGATGAGGGAATATTCGTCGCTACACCAGAAGTTGCCGCTTTTGGACGCGCGGTCTCTGCCGTATCCCGCCGCAGAATTGGCTTGGCAACGCATCGGATCCTTGGACAGGATGGTTTTGCCAGAGCTGGTGCCGTCGAAGATCTGGATGTGTTAATTACCGATCAGAAGGCAGATCAGGAGGTTATGGACCGGATTCAGGAGCTTGGCGTAAAGGTCATTGTGACGAAAACGGAAGAAGTTGCACAGACATGATGATCCATTGATATAACTTTATATAAGATAAGATTTAACAGGTAAGCGAGGTAAAATCATGATTCAGCAGCTTCTGCAAGCGAACTGGCCGGAGTGGAACGGTCAACTGGCTAAAGGTCCTACGGGTTGGAACAATACGACCCATTTTATTCATAATGAACAACGCCGTTCGGTCATGCGCATTTACAATACACATCGAGACAGGGCAAGAATCGAATTCGAGTTTGCGGTACTGGACTCGCTGCAGCGGGTGCCGCTGAGCTTTAAGATTCCGGCTCCTATTCCATCCATGTCTGGCGATAAGATGGTTCGGGTTCAGGACGGGAGTGAGCGTTACGCCTGCCTGTTTGCCTACATTGAGGGAGTACGTCCGGAAGAAGGCAGCATTCAAGCAGCGTATTCCTTCGGGGAGAAGACGGGGGAGCTGGTGAATGCCCTGGCGGTTTGTTCAATCGAAATGAAGCCGGTGTACCCGCCGTATTACGAGCTGCTTCAGTCTTATCCTGTGTGCAACGAGACGTTCATACTTGATTTTTGCATGCAGCCGCCACTGGCATTCAAGGATCAAGGAGAGGCACTCCATTTGCTAAAAGAAGCATACATCGATATATGCAGCAGCCTTGAATCGCTAAAAAATCTGCCGCAGCAGCTGGTTCATGGCGATCTGAACTTTTCGAACCTGCTGGTAGACGCAGAGCACCCGCACACGGTCACCGCTTTGCTTGATTTTGAATTTTGTACACAGGATGTAAGAGCGATGGAGCCTGCGGTCGTCATATCGGGGTTTATGGGAATGGCGGACGAGAGAGAGGCCATCAGGCGGTTTTGCGAAGGATTTGCCAATCGTGTACGGCTGAGCGCCGAGGAGATTGGTGCGATTCCGGTTCTCATGCGCTTGCGTATGGTGGATGTATTTCTTCATTTTTTGAGCCGCTATCGGGAAGGGACCGATGAGTCTCATGTGTTAGTCGAACAAGTGGATATGCTGGCTGCCGGATTTAAGCGGATGGAATACAGCCAGGAGTGGCTGGATGATATGTTGTTTCAGTGTTTGCTGTGAAAATCTCTCATGAATCGGAAAAGCCCGGCTCTCTAAGAGACCGGGCCTTTCCGATGTATTCTGGACATGCTATTTGGAAAGTAAGAGTTTCCAATCACGGTTGTTTTTTCAGCAGATTAATATGGTCCAGCTCTGTGCTGCTGTTAAAGATGAACTCCAATTTATACTCTCCCCGGTTGTAAGTGAGCTTGGTTTGTTTGATTTTCCCGGTTTTGAAAGTGGTTGTGGCATCCGGTGCAAACCAGTTCTGCTTCAGCATTTTCATGGTGATGCCGCCGATGTTGGTCTGCCGTTCCACGTTCGTGCCAAAATAACGCATCTCGCGGATTTTGTTCAGTTTATAGGAAAAGGCGTAGCCTGGATTCCCCATGTTTGCCCCGTATACATCGAAGGCATCGGCATGCTTGCCGGGCACGGAAGGCTCGCCAATGGTTTTGTACACATCCTGCTTCGTACTTTTGCCAATCGTTAAACCGCTGACGGCTCCAGGGAATTGTCCCTTTAAAGCGGGTTTATAGAAGCTGTTAAGCGTCTTGAGCGCTTGCTTCGCGGCATAATCGCCGGTATTTGCGGCCTGGGCGGCTTCTGCTTGCTGAAGCGGAAAAACAGCATGATTTACGCCGATTGCACTAACGCCGAAGACGCCTGCCATGGTCAAGGCGACGATTGCTTTTTTTGCTGGATGTTTCAAGTTCATGTTGCATCCTCTCCTTTGTAACAACTAATTACCACATGCACTGTGCATTAAACAAGTGTGTTAAACTTATCTTCCCATAATAGTGGAAGCGAAGCGGCATTGGGTTACGATTCTATGAAGATGAAATATCAGAATTGATACCCGGAGTGGATCGAGTTCTGCCCACCATGTATGTTTCATCGGGGAGAATGGGGTAATGATGCATGAGGTGATATGAATTATTGGAAAAATCGTGTAATCTATATAGAACCGACTTTTTCAGGAGGAATTATGGAAACCGAATCATTACTCAAGGTGGAGCAGCTTGCTCTCAAAAAACACAAAATTTTCAAACAAAGCCATCTTCGTTACATCGCCCGCTCCATGCTCGCCAGCATGTTTATCGGCTTCGGCGTCATTGTTGCGTTTAAGACAGGCAACTTCTTTTATCTGGAGCATTCCCCTCTGACTTACCCGATGGCCGCCATTACCTTTGGCGCGGCGATCATTCTAATCGCGTATGGGGGAGGGGATTTGTTTACGGGGAACACGTTCTACTACACGTATGCTGCTCTGCGCAAGAAACTAAGGTGGCTGGAGGTCTTCAAGCTGTGGGTCTTCAGCTACGCGGGGAATATTTTGGGGGCGTGCACGTTTGCGCTGCTGATTTTTTTGACCGGACTTTTCATGGATTCATCCGTGAACGGTTTTCTGCTTGATGTGGTTGAGCACAAAATGACCACCCCGACGGTGCAGCTGTTTTTCAGGGCTATTCTCTGTAACTGGCTCGTGTGCCTTGCCTTTTTTATCCCGATGTCATTGAAGGGCGACGGGGCCAAAATGTTTGCCATGATGCTGTTTGTATTCTGCTTCTTCATTTCAGGATACGAGCACAGCGTTGCCAATATGTGCACCTTTGCCATTGCGCTCGTGCTGAATCATCCCGGCACGATTTCATTGGAAGGCGTACTGCATAACCTGATTCCGGTAACGATTGGCAATTTGATTGGCGGCGTGCTGCTGATGGGTTTTATGTATTATTTTGTGAACAAACCGTTTCTGGATGCCAAGGAATCCCCGGGTGAATAAAACTTCGGCGGTTTATGCACAACCTCTAACGCAAATGAAGTTAGTACTTTAATAATGAGTACACCCGCGTATCGTGCGCCACGCCATTTTGATATATATACTGGCGAAGAATACCTTCCACTTCAAAACCGAGTTTGGTCAGCAGGGCGTGAGAAGCCTGGTTGTCGATAAAAACAACGGCACCGATGCGGGTCAAGCCAAGCACTTGAAAACCGTATGCGATAACGGCGGAGGCGGCTTCGCTTGCATAACCTTGCCCCCAGAATTCAGGATGTAATTCATATCCGATCTCGGCCCTCTTATGCCGCGGGGACCATACGTTATACCCAATCGTGCCGATGAGGCCCTGCGCATCTTTCCGTTCGATGCCCCATCGAATTCCGCGTTTCTCCCTGTAATTGTTAGCGAAGAGCTCAACGAATTGGAGAGCCTGCTCGATGGTGGTCAGTGTGTCTTGTCCGTAATAGCGAGTCACGTCATCATTCGAGAAGCAGTTGTAGATAGCCCCGGCATCCTGATTCTGAATCTCCCGCAGCCTTAATCGTTGGGTCTCTAGTATTGGAAACATGTTCATCCTCCCAAGTAAATAATAAAATATTATATAACAACGGGCTGGCCTTAAAAGGACCAGCCCATTTAAATTGCATTCATTTTAATGTTAGTCGTCCGCTTTAGGATTGCCCAGCACTTATCGTATCGGAATCCGACTTAAACTGCCTCCGTCTGCAAATAAACGCTTGATGCTGCGTTCGACCTCTTCATCCGGTATTAATGGCGGGGCCTGATGCGGCTTCGTACGGGCATCGATAATGACCGTATCACAGCCCCAATGCTTGTGCTCATAGCGGCTGTTCACACCGTGAATGTCATGGGAAGGATTGCTGCGCGTAAAGGTTGCCCACAGAAAATTATTCACGGTCGCACTCATGAATTCACTGTCATCGCACAGAATGATCATCGGACAAGACGGGAGCGAACCTCGCTCGCGAATTGCATCGCTTAGGCTAGCCATTTCCTGCTCCACTTCGGCATAACTCGCAAAAGGGACTCCCTGGATCGCAACAATGCCGGGCATGATCCATTTTGCTGGCGTGTATCCCGGGAGATCCTTTAGGGCTTCAGGCACCTCATGGCACAAATCCCTTTTTTTATCCCCGACTGCCGCGAATACGACCTTGCTGCCGGTGTTGAGTCCGGTCCCAGAATAATCGAGTGTATCGATCGTGGTATTGGTCTGAAAATGGATGTCCCGCTGCAGATCGATGCGTTCCAATATATAGGTCAAGAAGTCCTCGATGCGATGTGTGCTTAAAGGCTCTTTCTCTTCCGCCGCGATGAACAAATACTTGGCTAAGCTTAATTGACCCGTGCCCAGTATCCGATTGGCAATCGTGAGAAGCTCAGCCGGTTGTTTTACTTGTTGATAAGGGGTATATCGTTCGCTGCCGATGGCAAAGAGCAAGGGGTGTACTCCTGCAGCGTCCACTGCATGCACCTCTTTGACACCCGGGATTTCTTGCCGGATGGCACCGCCGGTCAGTTCATGAATCAGTTCGCCGAAGGACGTATCTTCCTGAGGCGGTCTTCCGACTACCGTAAATGGATAGATTGCCTGCTGTTTGGCGTAAACCTTGTGCACGCGCATGACGGGAAACGGATGGACCAGGCTGTAATAGCCCAGATGATCGCCAAAAGGTCCCTCGGGCTTGGTTTCGCCGGGATGGATCTCCCCTGTTATGACGAAATCCGCATCGTGGCTAATGCAGTAGCCGTCAACATAGCTGTACCGGAAATGGCGTCCGGACAGCAAGCCGGCAAAGGTTAGTTCGCTCATGCCTTCCGGCAGCGGCATAACCGCTGAAATCGTATGGGCAGGGGGGCCCCCGATGAAACAGCTTACTTTAAGCGGCTGCCCCAATTTATTAGCCTTCGCTTGATGAATGCCGATGCCCCGGTGGATCTGGTAATGGATGCCGACTTCCTTGTTCGTTTCATATTCGTTGCCTGTCAGCTGCACCCGGTACATGCCCAGATTGGAATTCATGACGCCGGGCTTCTCCGGATCTTCCGAATAGACTTGAGGCAGCGTGACAAAAGCACCGCCATCGTCCTTCCAGTGTTTAATTAGCGGCATATCAGAAATTTGGATTTCCTGAAACCCAGGCGGCAGAGCCCCCGTTTTTTTGATAGGTAACGCGGTTTTGGCTGCTAATCCTGTCCCGACATATTTGAACGGATTTTTGAGCGCCTTCATCGGATCGTTGCGCAGCGCAATGACGTCTTGCGTGGATGCAAAGGTATCCCGAAAAATGAATTTACTACGCTCGATCGTCCCGAACAGGTTGGAGACCGCACGGAACCTCGAACCTTTTACATTTTCAAACAGCAGTGCCGGGCCGCCTGCAGCATAGACCTTCATATGTATGGCTGCCATTTCCAAATGAGGATCAACCTCTTCATGTATACGAACCAAATGCCCATGTTTCTCCAGATCCATAATGCATTCTTCCAGATTATGATATTTCATTACATAGCTCCAATCCCTTGAAGATAGTGAACTTATTCTACTATCTACTATTATCGACAATCTCACAGCACAGGTCAATGACACCCGATATAGACTGGAAGAATGGGAAACGGATCTTGATAGAGTGCGGGGCAGGATTCATGCCCGTTGTTCTGCGCCCCCATAATGATCGACAGCGAAGCTGAACAATACTTTCAGCATAAACAGGGTGCCGGCCAATAACATGTAGGGCTGGATGTTGGACAGCAAGAACGTACCCCCTATGCCGATCGATAGGAGCAAGCCTCCTATAAAATGCTGCGATGATTTCCCGATCAGCGCATTCACGATCATAGCTCCAGCGATGGTATATGCCCATATCCCCACCGCATACACCATGTTGGTATCCAGCAATACGGCGACCAGGAGAATATGAACATGAATGGCGATGAACACAATCCGCTGTTTTTTACGGGCTGCATAGAAATTACTGGTCGAGCGGGTGAAGTTGGCGATACAGCCGCAGAAAATATCGAAAATAAGCAATAAAGCAAGGATACCTCGCCATAAAGGCAAAGAATGCAGGATATCCGGAAAAACAAGGCTTACCGCTAGGGTCAGACATCCGCCGAACGCCAAGATGACAAGAATCGTGCCAACGGATTGCTGTTCACCGAAAACCTCATGCAGAATCGAAGGAATCTTTATTGCTTTCATTTCTTACCGCCCTCATTTCTTCGTAATTTAATTTGAAGTTATGTAGTAAATAGAGCGATGTACTACAAAGATAGTATAACTTCGAGTAGGTGAATGTCAATTGTTTTGTAGTGAGAATATTGAATCACTCTAAAACTTGGTTTATACTTCATTTGAGGTGGAGAACACATGAACGGGTATGAACGCAGAAAGCATAAAAAAATGGAACAAATCTACGCTGTCGCTTTCCAGCTTTTTTCAAGGCACGGTTACCAAAAGGTTAGCGTCAACGAAATCGCCCAACAGGCAGGCGTGTCGCCTGCAACGATATATAACTATTTTGGAACCAAAGATCAGCTCTATATGGATATGATCATGGACTGGACGGACAAGCAGTTGGCGGTGTATGAGCGCATTTTGGATTCCGCGCGCTCATTTGCCGAGAAGACCCAAGAAATCATGCTGTTGGAGGCTAAAAATCTGACCTTTTTATCGGAAGAGTTTCGGAATTTCCAAACCTCCGAGGAGCGCGGCATAAGTCAGACCATCCAGCAGTATAGCGAGGAGAAGGTGAAAGATTTTTTCATGAAGTATGTCGCGCTGGGGAAACAAGAAGGGTATATTCATAAGGATCAAACCGAAGAGGTAACGATGCTGTACTTCTCGATGTTCATGCATGAGCTGGGGCGACGGTGGGATTCGGGGAGCCGGGAATATGCCAACGGCAGCATGGAAACCTTGATGGAGCTTTTCTTTTATGGTTTAGCCGGACAAAAACATGAAGGCAGTTGATATCGAGGGGGGAGCGGTTGAATAACTCTGAGAAGGAATTTATTCGGCGCTGGGTCGATGACTAGAAAGGAGCCGTACATGAACGAATTCACGAAAGCGCAAATCGTTGATCTGGTGACAAGACTGTATAATGGGGAAGGCAGCGAGGAAGAGGTGGGGGAATGGATCGAATTGCTGCAGCGGAATGTTCCCCACCCCGACATTAGCAATTTGATTTTTTGGCCGGAAAAAGATCTGACACCTGAGGAAATCGTTGAAAAGGCATTGAATTATAAACCAATCGTACTATGAGCTCGTTGATGATCGTGCATTTGGTGTCTCGGCTGTACGCGAGTAGGGGATATCATATGTACGAACTTATCTCAGGTAATCAAAAAAGCGGCCGCTTCGCATATTAGCGAAGCGGCTGCTTTATCGATAGATGGTATTATTGCTGAACGATTGCGATAATTTCGTCTTCCAGCTCAAGTCGTACTTGCTCACTGTAAGCGCGGATATTGTACTCGGAGTACAGGTAGCGGAGAATTGCTTCGATGAGGTTAGCCTCAATCAAATATTGCGTTCTTCCGCCGACCCATACTTCAGCTGTATATCCGGTATCTTCGTCCCAGCTAAGCTCAAGCGATACATCGGTTGGTTTGACGCCTCTGCGTTCCGCCTGATGAAGGCAGACCGCATTGACGATTTCGTCCATGCTTAGAACCATGGATTAGTACCGATTGTTGTTATTGTTGTTGTCGCGAGGATCGTTTTGTTTACGGCGATTCTTCACGGAGCGTACAACAGCCATAACGATCATAATCAAAGCCCAGATTGCTATCAGGTTAATGAGCAATCCCATGATTTCGCCCATGAAGCCCATGCCGGCGAACATGCTGCCGAAGAGCAAACCGGCCAGACCACCGATCATAAGTCCTTTCATCAAGCTGCCGCCGCTGAAAAATCCTGGTTTTTTCGTGTTGCCGGCTGCCCCTGTATTGGAACGGTTGTTCGTTTGTTGAACATTATTAGTATCCTTTTTCGGAGTGCTGTTGTATGACTTGGTCCCGGATTTGAAACCTCCGCCACCTCTTCTGGCATCTGCGGAATCAGGCGTCAGCGCTACAAAGAACAGTGTAATCGCTACAAGAATTGTCAATACTTTTTTCATCGTGTTCTGTCGAACCTCCCAGTAAATTTAGAGTAATAAAGAGTAATACGGACGAGTCACGATAAGGTTTCAAAATTTGAGCGACCATGTTTTGAGGCTGCTGTATGCTGCTGCTGTCTCAGTAATTCCAGTACCCAATCACACCATTTCAGCTCGGTTTCAGCCATCATCAGCCCTTTGGTAGCGAGTACATAATTGCTGAAAGCCTTGCTTCCAATCTCGCGGGTATCCTCCGGAATTCCCTCTAAAATCTGCTCATAATAACGTTTTTTCTCCAGATACCCGATTCTGCGGTCCTCGAAAATATCGACGGCGATGCCGATCTCCGTCAGCCACAAGCAAAAGGTTCGAAGAGAAAGTTCATCCTTGGTGACTGCAGGCGCGATCGGTTGGTACATCCATTCACGCAGCTTCTGCATGCCTTTTTCTGTAATCGCATAAATTTTCTTGTCCGGTTTATCACTTTGCTGAACCCAATGCGAGGACAATAGCTGTTTCTCCTCCATGCTGGACAGCAGGGGATAGATTTGACTGTGTTTGGCCTGCCAAAAGGGCTGTATTCGAAGCATCAAATCGTATCCTGATGATTCTCTTCTTGCTAGTAATCCTAACAAGCCGTATGACAACGTATTCATGGACATAACTCCCTTTGAAACGCATATCGTGGACGCTAAGGCGTGGATGGTCATCCGCCTATCGGTCCGGTTGATAAAAAGTGTACACTGAAACTGTATGGTTTGACAACTGGGGGAGGGGGCTTTCTCTCTGCTTTTGGCAAAATTGTGACTAAAAAAGCACAAACGCGTAAGCGTTTGTGCTTCCATTTGACTTTGAATGATTTATTGGTTCTCGTATCCTTCTACGACGAGATCAAGCGCGCCGGTGTTAGGGTCGATGACCATGCCATGAACGGGAACGTTTGGAGGAAGAAGCGGGTGGTTTTTGATCAGGCTCACCGTATTTTTTACGCCGTCCGTAATGTTATCGAAACCGCGAAGCCATTTGGATAACCGGATGCCGGAGTTTTCCAGCGTGGATAACACTTCGTCGGATATGCCGCGGTCTCTCATATGCTGGATCATATCATCCGCGTTCAAGGAAGCCATGCCGCATTCGTAGTGACCCACAACGATGACTTCTTCGGCGTGCAGCTCGTACAGTGCAACCATGACGCTTCGCATAACACTTCCGAAGGGCTGTGAAATGATCGCGCCGGCGTTTTTAATGATTTTGACGTCGCCATTTTTGAAATTCATCGCTTTAGGGAGCAGTTCAACCAATCGTGTATCCATACAAGTAATAATGACGAGTTTCTTCTCAGGAAAACGCCCTGTCAGGTAGGATTCGTACTCTTTATTCTCTACAAAGCAGCGATTGTGTTCCAGTATGCTGTTAAGGTGTTTTTCCATCGATTTTCTCTCCTTTGTATCTATAATTTATTTGTTGTAGTTACGCTCTGGCATCTAATACTTGAATATTGGTGCCATAGTTCTGTCCGCTGCTGTCCAGCCGGAAGGAGTAAGTGGCTGGATCTGCATCGAGCCTCATCTTCTCTTCGAAAAAAACGGCCTGCTTGCGGTTTACGATAAACGGCACCGGGCTGCCTGTCTCGACAGCGATATCTTCCGTCGTCGGCTCATCTACAATACGCAGGCTTGGGACGCCGTTGACGGCACATCCGCATCCCTCCGTGTCATAGATCAGCCTGATTACGCCCGGCTTGTCCCCAAGCTTGTCCTTCAGCTTCAGCTCGGCTTGCCGGGTGAGTTGAATATTCACGGCCTCCTGACACTCCTTTATATGTATATTGTTATTTATTCTTTCTGGAAGTTGATTATATACCTTGTAAAACGTATCATCAATAGAGTATAGAAGAATCCTATTATTAAAAAAAGAAGGTGTGCCGGAATGGCAGTACAACATTTACCACAATGGGAACAATTTGATCGATTGGTTCGCAAAATTATGAGTTATTACGAAGCTATTGGCCTACTTCATTGGGATTTACGGACGGGTGCTCCACGCAAGGGAACCGAAATCCGTTCGGAAACGATCGGGGTTTTATCCACAGAGGCGTTTAAACTGCAAATATCGGAAGAGATGGGACAGCTGTTATCATTTTTTGCGGAGCCGAAACAGGCGCAGCAGCTGGATGACCGCAAACGCCGCATGATTGCGGAAGTGAGGAAGGTGTACGATCAGAGCAAATCCATCCCGCCTGAACGCTTTCAGGAGTATTCCATTCTCGCTGCCCAATCGGAGACGAAGTGGGAGGAAGCGAAGAAGAACAGCGATTTTGAAGGTTTCGAACCTTACTTAACGAAGATCGTTGCGTTCAAACAAGAGTTTATTGATTATTGGGGCGTGAAAAACACCAGATACGACACACTCCTTGATATGTATGAGCCGGATTTAACGGTGGAAAAGGTGGATGCCATCTTTGACCGTCTGAAAGCGCGTCTGGTACCGCTGGTTCATGCGATCCAGAAATCGACCTTCAAGCCGAAAACGGACTTCTTGAAGCAGCTGTTCCCGAAAGAACAGCAGGAGAAATTCAGCTTGTTCCTGCTGGAGCAAATGGGCTACGACTTTGAAGCGGGACGTTTGGACGAGAGTGTGCATCCATTTGCAACGGGCTTAAACCCTGGAGACGTGCGCATTACGACCATGTATCTTCCGGACGATGTGCTAAGTGCGGTATTCAGCTCTTTGCATGAGGGCGGGCATGCCCTTTATGAGCAAAATATCGATAAAGAGCTTGCAGGAACGCCGCTCTCCGGTGGTACTTCGATGGGCATCCATGAATCTCAATCCCGTCTGTGGGAAAATATGATTGGTCGCAGCCGTCCGTTCTGGCGCCGTTATTTCGCGGATTTGCAGCAGCACTTCCCAGAACAATTGAAGGACGTGGGCATCGAGGATTTTTATTTGGCCGCGAACAAGGTAGAAAACTCTCTGATTCGAATTGAGGCGGATGAGCTTACTTATAACCTGCACATCATCATTCGTTACGAGATCGAAAAGAAACTCTTTAACGAAGGTTTGGCCGTGAAGGATCTGCCGGAGACCTGGAACGCGAAGTATAAAGAATACCTCGGCATTATGCCGCCAAATGACGGAATGGGCGTTCTGCAGGACGTTCACTGGTCCGGCGGGGATTTCGGATATTTCGCTTCGTATTCCCTCGGGAATATGTATGCGGCTCAGATGCTTCATACGATGCGTAAAGAACTGCCGCACCTCGACCAGCTTATCGAAGAGGGGAACCTGGCTCCGATCAAGGAATGGCTGACGGACAAGGTTTACAAGTACGGAAAGAGCGAGAAGCCGTCCGAGATCATCGTGCGCGTCACCGGAGAAGAACTGAATCCGGACTATCTGGCCGATTATCTCGAAGAGAAGTATAAAGAGATTTACAAACTTTGATTCACATTATAAACGCAGCCCAAGTGGCTGCGTTTTTTTTGTATTCAAACAGTATACAACTCTGAAGCCTCAACCCTTATCTCGCTAGAAAAGCTTCCACTTAAAGTGGTCTGTCCTCCGAGAAAATACGTCGATAGACGGTTTATGATCCATCATGCCAATTAATAGTCTCCAGCATATCTATCAGGCGTTTAACCTTTGGGCAGGCACATGCATATGCTGAAAAGAAACAAAGGGTCAATGGGAATGGAGGGTTACGATGAAGCGTCAAAAATGGTGGGGGCTGGCGTTAACCATGCTGCTTGTTTGCGGAGTGGCGCTTGCCGGGTGCGGTGGCGGCGGATCGGCTACGAAGGTCAAGATTGGCGAAGTGACGCGCTCGATCTTCTACGCGCCGCAGTATGTCGCATTGGAAAAAGGATTTTTTAAGGAAGAGGGGCTTGATGTCGATCTGCAGACGACCCCTGGCGGAGACAAAACGATGACGGCCCTGCTGTCGGGAGCCATCGATGTGGCACTTGTCGGCTCGGAAACTTCGATTTACGTGTATCAACAGGGCTCTGAAGATCCGGTCATTAACTTCGGACAGGTGACGCAGACAGACGGGACATTTTTGATGGCCAGGGATGCGGGCGCTTTTGACTGGAACAACCTGAAGGGTAAAGTATTCCTCGGTCAGCGTAAGGGCGGAATGCCGCAGATGGCAGGCGAGTTTACGCTCCGTAAAAAAGGAATCGATCCGCATGCGGACCTGGAACTGATTCAGAATATCGATTTTGCAAATATCGCCTCTGCTTATGCTTCCGGCACCGGTGAATTTGTTCAGCTCTTTGAGCCGCAGGCCTCCATCTTTGAAAAAGAAGGCCGAGGCAAGGTGGTCGCTTCCTTTGGCGTTGAAAGCGGACGACTGCCATATACCGTATTCATGACAAAACAGAGCTTTATCGACAAAAACGATGCCACGGTGCAGAAGTTTACGAATGCCCTGTACAAGGCACAGCAATGGGTGGATGCGAACAGCCCCGAAGATATCGCGGATGCGATCATGCCTTATTTTAAGGATAGCGACCGCGACATCGTAGTGTCTTCCGTTAAACGATACAAGGAGCAGGGCAGCTATGCGACCGATCCGATCGTGGACGAGGCGGAATGGAACAATCTGCTGGACGTGATGGAGCAGGCCGGGGAACTGAAAGAACGGGTAGCGCCTGACACGATCGTCAACAACAGTTTTGCCGAGAAAGCGAAACAAGCCAAATGATGAATTAAGCCTAATCCATAGAACGAAGGGAGAGAGCACCAATGGTACCGGTAGTTGAATTGAATGATATCGCTCACGTATATGTCACGGATCGGGAAGCCTCTCTGGCTGTGGAAGGGATTCAATTGAAGGTGGAACCGGGGGAGTTCATCAGCCTGGTTGGGCCTAGCGGCTGCGGCAAGACAACGATTTTGTCTGTCATTGCCGGCTTGCTGCAGCCATCCCAAGGAGCCGCTTATGTGAATGGCAAACCGGTAACCGGGCCGTCGCCGGCGGTCGGGTACATGCTGCAGCAGGACTATTTATTTCCTTGGCGCACCATTATGGATAACGCCTTGATCGGCTTGGAACTGACGGAGCGGTTGGATCCGGAAAGTCGCGGTATCGTACAGAGTTTGCTCAAGGAGATGGGCCTTGGGGACAGCGGTAACCTCTATCCCGCCCAGTTGTCAGGCGGAATGAGACAGCGGGTTGCACTTGTAAGGACCTTGGCGACGGACCCGGGCCTGCTGCTGCTCGATGAACCTTTCTCCGCACTGGATTATCAGACGAAGTTGCAGCTTGAGGATCTGATCGTGGATACCTTGAAGGAGCGCGGGAAGACCGCCATCCTGGTGACCCATGATTTGTCCGAAGCCATTGCGATGAGCGATCGGGTCATTCTCCTGAACCGCAACCCGGGGAGGATTCACCGAATGTTCAATATTCCTGAGAACATACGTCGGGTACAGCCTTTTTATGCTCGTAAGGAGTCGGGGTTCAACGAATTGTTTCATGAGATCTGGGGCGAAATGCAAACGATCGGGAAGGAGTGAAGCCTATGACATCAAGGGATGAGCCTCATGCTTCTTCTTCGAAGGGCTGGCTCCAGGATATTTATGTAAAACACATGAAGCGCAAGAAAAGTTTACGCAGACGCGTGCTGACCGTCCAGCTTAGCTTGCTGCTGCTATTCTTTATCTGGTGGGAAGCGGCGGGAAGATTCAAATGGATAGACGTGCTGCTCTTCAGCTATCCGACCAAAATTATTGCCAACATATGGGGGAATATGATCAGCGGCGAGTTATGGGGGCACTTGGGGATTACGGTAGGGGAGACGGTTGTCGGATTCCTGCTCGGAACGCTGGTAGGCACGCTGCTGGCCGTATTGATCTGGTGGTCACCGTTTCTTAACAGGGTTCTGGACCCTTATATGGTTGTGTTCAACAGTATGCCGAAAGTAGCGCTGGGTCCGATATTTATCGTGATGTTTGGCGCAGGTTTTACGGCTATTGTTGTCACTACGTTATCCATCACGGTCATCGTGACCACGCTCGTTGTATACAACAGTTTTCATGAGGTGGATTCCAATCTGATCAAGGTGGTCCGGACGTTTGGCGGATCCAAGCGCCAGGTGTTTCAGCGGGTTATTTTGCCAGCTTCGTATCCGGCGATCGTATCAACGCTCAAGGTCAATGTGGGCATGGCGTGGGTCGGGGTCATCGTCGGCGAATTTCTGGTCGCCAAATCGGGCCTCGGTTACTTGATTATGTACGGGTTTCAGGTATTCAATTTCACGCTTGTGCTGTCGAGTCTGCTCATTATCGCCGTTGTGGCTACAGCCATGTATCAAATGGTGGTATATATAGAAAGGAAATTGCTGACTCATCGTTAATGGGCTTGGTCTATTGCCCCCAGGCATGGTTGTTTATGGCATAAAAATAAGCTAGGATGAAGATACCTTATATATGTGGTCACATAAAAAGGAAACATATATAGTCATCATCAACTCGCCTGGAGGCTCTTCATCACATGGGATTTCGTGTCATCAAAACGGCTGCGGCAAGCCTGCTTGCCATCTTAATTACAGATGCCTTGAACATACCGGGGGCTACGTCCGCCGGTCTTCTTGCTATACTTGGCGTTGACGTCACGCGAAAACGGAGTGTGCGCTCCATATCGTCCAGATTGTTCGCTTCATTGCTGGGCCTGGTGCTGGCGTGTATTCTATTTTATTTTCTCGGCTTTCATTATTGGGTATTGGCTCTATACATATTGCTTGCCTTTCCCGCGATTTCGAAGGCGAACTTCAAGGAAGGCATCGTAACCAGCTCGGTCGTGGTGTTTCGGGTGTTCCAGGGGGAAGAGATCGGGATGGACATTTTGCTCACCCAAATTGAACTGTTGATCATCGGTCTCGGATCGGCGATGCTTGTGAACCTGGTTTATATGCCGAACAGCGAGGGAGCGATGATGGAGATCCGCCAGAAGGTGGACGGGCTCTTCTCCGTCATTTTCCGTCACTTCTCGCTTACGCTTCGGGATCCTGAACATATATGGGACGGTAAAGAGCTGATTGAGGCCAACCGGCAGATTGAGAAAGGAATTGAGGAAGCGAAGCGGGCATCGGAGAACCAGATGATTCATCCGGACGGCTCCTGGAACATCTATTTTTATATGCGGAAGGAACAGATGGAGAATATCCAGAGCATGATGCATCAAATATCCCAGGTGTACGAGCGGCTTCCTCACGGTGTGCTGACGGCGGAAATATTCGATCAATTAAGCAAGGATGTCGTTGCCGAAGGATATACGGGCAAGTCCGAAGGACTGCTGATTGAGCTGGAGGACAGGTTCAAGGAGATGGAACTGCCGACGACCCGCGAAGAATTCGAGGTCCGGTCCGCGATCCTGCAGCTATGTCATGAGCTGGAATACTATTTGAATATCTCAAAGAAGTATAAGGCGCCCACAGCAAAAAAACCGCAGAAGCGCGCGGATTCGGCCATATAGCTCTAGGATTTGCAAAAAAAAATCTGATATTTTTAGCATCATATGAATTTATTTGGACCACTTCATTCAACATTCGCCCATGTCTTGCATACACATGTATGGAATGATTGTATGGAGGAGGTTCGAAGATGTCATTGAGTCATAAACACCAATGTAGAGAAATCATCACGAAGGCGATCTGCGGCAAGGGTCGTAAATTCTCTACCGTAACACATACCGTGACTCCGCCTAATAATCCGACCAGTATTTTGGGGGCTTGGATTATAAACCATCAATACGAGGCGGTTGCCGCCGGAGACGGAATTGAAGTTATTGGTACTTACGATGTTAACATCTGGTATTCCTATGACAAAAATTCACAGACCGATGTGGCGAAAGAAACGGTATCGTATGTAGAACGCGTGCCTCTTTCCTATCTGGATCCGAAGCATCGTGCATCCACGGTGGAAGTGTCGGCTGAAGCGACACAGGAGCCGAGCTGCGTTGAGGCCAGCGTATCCTCGAATGGCACGAGTGTCATTCTGCGGGTAGAGAGAGAGTACGCGGTGGAGCTGATTGCCGAAACCAAGGTCGTTGTCAAAGTATGCAGCCATCATCATGGCGATTACGAGGACAAAGAATTCGATTACGTCCTGGGAGACGAAGTCGATGATTACGAAGACCTTGATTACGAGGGTCTGGAGGATGAACTGTAAGATAACCCTCCTGTAGGAATGATTCTAATCTTAGCATATGCAGTGAGGGCAGCTTTGCGGAGGGCGGATGCCCTCTTTTTTATTTTTTTTACAGGGGGACTAGGAGATGGCTCAATTTAAAGTAAAACCAGCTGCTGTAAAAGAATATGTACCATTGAAGGGAGCTGCTGTGCTTCTCGCTCAAGCGCGTCTGTCCAGATCCGGGATACCGTCCCTTCTGGGCATGAGCTCGGTTGAGGAAAAGCATTACACGGCCAGCTACGCCGTCCATGTTGAGCAGCTGTCCGCAGTCTCGATCCGCTCCTCTCAGCTCGGGGGAAGTGAAGTCATGTTTGAGCCTGACCCCGAGAACGGGAGGTATGAGGATGGCCTGCATCGGCGATTGGAGAAAGCGGCCCTGCGGTCGCTGTATACGCTGGGTGTGGATGAAGGAGAGGTTATCATCAATGCCCGGGCCGGGCGAAGATATGTAGTCGAGGACATCCGCATGAAAGCGGGCCGGATTAAAACCGTCATGAGTGCGAAGGGGGTGCCGGCGGCAGGTTTTCACGCGCATAACGAAGACAGTGAATCCCCTTTGGCTGCGCCGCTGCTCATGGGGATGGATCCCGAGTTTGTGCTGATGAAGGATAACGGGGAGATTGTGTTTGCATCCGAATTTATGGAGCGCGGCGGATCGGTCGGCAGTGACGCCGTTCGTTTTCGGGGGGAGGTCATTTACCCCATTGCCGAGCTCAGACCGTTACCGAGAGCGAATCCGAAGGCGTTAATGATTGAAATGCAAAAAGCTCTGCGTCAAGCCCAGAGCCTGATTACCGATCGTTCACTGACATGGAGGGCAGGAGCTCTGCCTTATGTTGATTTCCCGCTAGGCGGCCATATTCATTTTAGCGGAGTACCGCTCTCCCTGTCTCTTCTTCAGACGCTGGATAATTATCTGGCTCTGCCGCTGGCGCTGCTCGAAGACCCCAATGGGCGTTTTCGCAGACCCCGTTATGGGTTCCTGGGGGATTTTCGGAGGCAGCCGTATGGCGGGTTTGAATACCGTACGCTTCCCAGCTTTCTCGTTTCCCCGCTTGTCGCGAAGGTGTCACTGTATGTTGCCTACCTGGCAGCTCGATACAGCGACCGTTTGCTGGCGAGGCCATTCAATACGGAGCGTTACCATCGCGCTTATTACGAAGGCGACAAGTCCGTGCTTAAAGAATGTATCGCAGGCTGGCACAGGGATTTATCAGCGCTGCCGGAATATTCGGACTTTGCCCGCGAAATCGAACTGGCGCTTGCTCACATGGAAGCGGGGCGGGCCTGGGATGAAAGCAGAGATATCAGGCTGCTGTGGAATATTCCCGTTTAAGAGGTTGTTCAAAAAGTCCGATTTTGATAAGAAAACCAATCGAGGCCAATCAAGGATGAGCGACCGCGATTCAAAGGTAGGTTTTCTTGCGATATAGAATTTCATCAGCTCTGCTGATAACGAATAAATTCTATATCTAACACGAAGTGAATCAAGAAGCAACTCGGCATCGAATCTTGAATTCAGCCGGGCCTTCCGGTGCTCACGTACAAACTACGTACGCTCCGCTCCTCACTCCCTAGCTTCATCCAACCTTCTCGGTGCTGAAAACCGACCTTTTTGAACGCGCACGTTAAACCGTAATGCCTTGCGGTCAATTTCTGTTATAATGGAGGTCAAGCTAGAAGGTAATGGAGGTACGTCATGGCTAAATATACGCCGATGATTGAACAATATTTGAAGGTCAAAGAACAAGCGCGCGATGCGTTTCTTTTTTTCCGCTTAGGCGATTTTTACGAAATGTTTTTTGATGATGCAATCCTTGCATCGAAGGAATTGGAGATTACGCTGACCGGCCGCGAAGGCGGCGGTGCAGAGAAAATACCGATGTGCGGAGTCCCTTATCATTCCGCGGAGGGTTATATTCAGCGGTTGATTGAGAAGGGGTACAAAGTCGCCATCTGCGAACAGATGGAGGATGCTTCAGTCACGAAAGGCATGGTGCGGCGGGAAATCGTTCGGGTCGTCACGCCGGGGACCATCATGGACGGCAAGGTTGTGCACGACAAGTCGAACAATTACATGGTGTGTGTCACGGAAACGGGCGGCTTGATGTCTTTATCGGCATGCGATCTGTCAACCGGGGAGCTTTATGTGACGTCAGTTCCATCTTCGGAGGAATGGCTGCGGGATGAGATTGGCCTCTATGAGCCTTCCGAGATTATTGGGGACGCGGCGCTGCTTGATATCATTTCATCTCAGGCGCTTCTAGGCAGCCGCAACATCGTCTATACGGCATGGGATCGTAGGGAGGATGCATTGGTACGCACCCAGTTCGGTGAGCCGGCTTGGGCCCGCCTGGAAGAGGAGCGAAGAGCCTGCATATCCCTGCTGATCTCGTATTTAAGCGAGACGCAGAAGCGGTCGCTGGGGCAGCTGACACAGATTGCTTCCTATGAACCGGGACAATACATGGTTCTGGATCCGTTCACCAGACGCAACCTGGAGCTGGTTGAGACGGTTCGTGAGCGTTCGAAGAAAGGTTCGCTCCTGTGGCTTCTGGATCGCACGGAAACCTCGATGGGAGCCAGACTCCTGCGGCGGAGAATCGATAAACCGCTGCTGTCCCGCAGCCGGATTGAAGAGCGGCTGGAGGCTGTTGAGCATTTGTATAACCAGTACATACTGCGTGAAGATTTGCGGATGGCGCTTAAAGAGATATACGATCTGGAGCGGTTGGTTGGCCGGATTGCGTTCGGCAGCGCGAACGGACGGGATTTGAACGCGCTCAAGCTGTCATTAAGACAAATTCCTTCTCTGAAAGAGCTGTGTGCCGAGTCTGCTTCCGAGACGCTGCGCCGGGTGGCTGCGGATACGGATATTTGCGACGATCTGTGCGAATTGATCGAGAATGCGATTGTTGACGAACCGCCGGTATCCGTGCGTGACGGAGGCATCATCAAGCCGGGTTATCACGAGCGGCTGGATGAGTTTCGTGAAGCGAGCACCAGCGGCAAACGCTGGATCGCCGAGCTGGAAGCCAAGGAACGCGCCGCTACGGGGATCAAGTCGCTAAAGATCGGTTACAACAAGGTGTTCGGCTATTATATCGAGGTGACGAAGTCCAATCTGTCGTCCCTGCCGGAAGGCCGGTATGAGCGCAAGCAGACGCTGGCGAACGCGGAGCGTTATGTCACGCCCGAGCTGAAGGAGAAGGAAGGATTGATCCTTGAGGCACAGGAGAAGATGGTGGATCTGGAGTACGCTCTCTTTACCGAGCTCAGGGACAAGCTGAATACCCAAGTGAGCCGGCTCCAAAAGCTCGCGGAGCGCATTGCCGAGATTGACGTCTATCAATCCCTGGCCGCGGTCAGCGCGGAATACCGGTTCGTGAAGCCGGAGCTGAGCGAAGGGTATGATTATATCGTTGAAGGCGGTCGTCATCCTGTCGTGGAAGCCGTCATGAAGGATTCATCGTTTATCGCGAACGGGACGGATTTACGCAAGGACGGCTCCTCGATCCTGCTGATTACCGGTCCGAATATGGCTGGAAAAAGCACATACATGCGCCAGGTTGCCTTGTTATCGATTTTGGCCCAGATGGGCTGCTTTGTTCCGGCAGAGGGCGCGGTTATCCCGCTGGTGGACCGGATCTTTACCCGCATCGGAGCGGCAGACGATCTGATCGGCGGCCAGAGCACTTTTATGGTGGAAATGGCGGATATTCAGGTCATGACGGAAAAAGCAACGCCCCGCAGCCTGATTATCATCGACGAGCTGGGACGCGGTACGTCGACGAGTGAAGGCATGGCGATTGCGCAAGCCGTGATTGAGTATGTGCATGACCATATCGGCTGTAAGGCGTTGGTATCCACGCATTTCCATGAGCTCGCCCATCTTCAGGAAAGCCTTGGCGGTCTCAAAAATTATTCCATGGCGGTTCAGGAAAGCGGAGATAAAGTGCATTTTCTCCGCAAGCTGATCCCTGGCGCGGCTGACAGCAGCTACGGCATTTACTGTGCGAGATTGGCAGGATTGCCCGGCAGCATCATTGACCGCGCCTATGGGCTCCTGCAGGGCCTGGAGATGGCCTCGCTGGCCGCGGTGGCATCGGAGCAAGGGATTGTGATGCAGCGCGAGCAGCCAGCTGCCGCAGCTCCTTCCGATGAGAGACGAAGCGGATCGGAAGCTGTATATGAGCATCGTGATGATAAGATGCCGTATACCGAAAGCTTGAGCGGCGCCGACCGGAAGGGCGGCGTGGTGCAGCTCTCCATTTTTGGCGAGGAGGAAGTGCCTGAACCGAGTGTTAAGCCTGGCAAGGATCAGCATTCCATGGCGCAGGAAACTTCTCAAGATCCTGCCGTCAAGAGCCTCATTGCTGCCGTTAAAGGCGCGGACGTGATGAATATGACGCCGCTTCAGGCCATGCAATTCCTGAACGACCTGAAGCTTCAAGCGAAGGATATGTGATTTTGGCATGGGGATGAAATGAAACGGAGGTAGGAACGATGGGGATTATTCGGATTTTGGACGAGCATATTGCAAACCAGATTGCTGCCGGTGAGGTGGTGGAGCGGCCTGCCTCCGTTGTAAAGGAGCTAGTCGAGAACGCCATTGATGCCGGGAGCACCAAGATTGACGTAACGGTCGAAGAAGGCGGACTGGACAGCATTCGCGTAACGGATAACGGCGCCGGCATTGATCCGGAGGATTGCGAGACGGCTTTTTACCGCCATGCGACAAGCAAAATCGCTGAAGGCCGCGATCTGTTTCAAATCACCAGCCTTGGATTCCGGGGCGAAGCCCTGCCATCCATCGCGGCCGTATCCAAGGTGCGTCTGGTTACGTCCAATGCTCAGGATGGCCGCGGACGGGTGCTCGAAATCGAAGGCGGTCATCTGCGCGTGAACGAAGAAACGGCTGCACCCCGAGGAACGGATTTTCTCGTGAAGGAATTGTTCTTCAATACGCCGGCAAGGCTGAAATATATGAAAACGATCCAAACCGAGCTGGGGCATATATCCGACTATATGTATCGTCTGGCCCTTTCCCGGCCGGATATTGCCTTTACGCTCAGGCACAATGGAAACTCGCTGCTGCAGACGCTGGGCAACGGCGATGCCCTTCAGGTCATTGCGGCCATATACGGTACCCAATCGGCCAAAGCGATGCTGCCGTTTGAAGCGGAGAATATGGACTACACGCTAAGCGGATATATCAGCCGCCCGGATTATACCCGGGCAAACCGTAACGGCATGTCGCTGATCATCAATGGGAGGTATATTCGGAACTACGGCTTGATGCAGGCGATTTTGAGAGGTTATCATACGCTGCTGCCAATCAACCGGTTTCCGCTCGTTGTCATTCAGTTGTCCATGCACCCCTCTTTGATTGATGTGAATGTGCATCCCTCCAAGCTGGAGGTGCGGTTCAGTAAAGAGCAGGAGCTGTTCGCTTTGGTGGAGGAAGAAATTCGCAAGGTGCTGCAGCAGGAAATCCTGATTCCACGCCCGGCCAAACAAAATATTGGCAAAAGCGACAACGCCTATATCCAGGAACAGCTGCAATTTTCTCCTGCGCAAAGCCATGCCTCGCCGAACGACAGCAGCAGTGAACGGGATATCGCGATCCCCGGAAGCGGCGAGCCTTCAATTGGCGGAAACATGCCTCTCAAGGCGCCACCTGCAGCGACATGGCCGGAGGGGCAGGTCTTCACCCGGTCTGAGCCGGATATCAAGCGCGCTTATGGGTCCGGAGCAGCAGGTACATCCGCCACCTCGCAAATGCGGGAAACGGCAGCAGCTTCTTCTTATCGCAGTGAATACCGCAATGAGACCAGGGGGAATGCCGGAATTCCTGCCGTAACGAAAGAGTGGCTGCAGTCGGCCTCAGGACCAGCTCCAGAGATCCCGCCATTTCCGGAGCTCACGCTTATCGGCCAGCATCACGGCACTTATCTCATAGCGCAGAATGATACCGGGCTGTACCTGATTGATCAGCATGCCGCGCATGAGCGGATTAACTACGAGTATTACTACGAACAGTTTGGCAACCCGGCAGACGCATCCCAGGAGCTGCTGCTGCCGATTACGCTGGAATTTACGCCCTCGGAATCGGAAAAGGTGAAGGAACGGCTGCACTGGTTTGAAAAGGTTGGCGTGTATATGGAGTTTTTTGGCGGTCATACCTTCCTGGTGCGCTCCCATCCGTTCTGGTTCCCCAAGGGCGACGAGAAGGCCATTATCGAAGAGATGGCTGAATGGGTGTTGAGCGAACGCAATATCGATATCGCCAAGCTGAGAGAAACCTCGTCGATCATGTGTTCCTGCAAGGCTTCCATCAAAGCCAATCAGAAGCTGACGGAGCAGGAGGCGATGACGTTGATACAGCGTTTGGGCGCCTGCCGGCAGCCATACACATGTCCGCATGGACGACCGATTGTGGTTTCCTTCTCGGCTTATGATTTGGAGAAAATGTTTAAGCGCGTTATGTAACAGCAAGGAGGACCTTCATGATAATAACAACTGGAGAAGCGGAAGCGCCGGACATTGTGGAGCGCGCGATAAGTTTAGCCCGGGAAACCGGCTGCCGTTATGTCCAGCGCGGCGGTCATTCATTGCGAAAATTAGCACGCAGATTCGGAGATGACGACGTGTTGGTCGTACTCAACGGACATGTACGTCTTAGCGGACCGGACGGCTCGGTCATGGAATTTCATCCGAGTATGGGGTTTGTCCGATTGAAACGCGTACTGAGCGGAAAACCCGATCCCATGCTGGAGGCTTCCGGAATGGAGGAAGGGGATTCCGTACTGGATTGTACGGCGGGGCTTGGAGCCGACTCCCTGGTATTTTCGGGCAAGGGCGGCCCGAACAGTCGGATCACTGCTCTGGAAAGCTCGCTTCCCTTGTATGCGCTGCTGAAAGAAGGGCTTCGGACCTATGAAAGCCATTTGGAGGCCAGTGATCAGGCGATGAGGCGAATCGAGGTCAGGCACAGCCATCACTTGGATTATTTGAAGTCGCTGCCGGACCGGAGCGTAGACATTGTTTATTTTGATCCGATGTTCCGTGAACCGATCGCCGAATCGGCTTCCATCCATCCTTTGAGACATTATGCAAACGGGGAGCCGCTGGAAATGGAAAGTGTGAGAGAAGCGGTCAGGGTCGCGCGCAAAACCGTTGTCATGAAGGAAGCGCGATCCAGCGGAGAGTTTGAACGGCTTGGCTTTACATTGCCTGAACGGGGAAAATCGAAAATAACGTACGGAGTGATTTCCATTGACAGTTGAAACCAAACCGAAACTGCTCGTTCTTATAGGACCGACAGCTGTAGGTAAAACCAAAATGAGCATTGAAATTGCGAAGGAATTCGGATGTGAGATTATCTCGGGCGATTCGATGCAGGTATACCGGGGAATGGATATCGGAACAGCCAAAATTTCAGTCGAAGAAATGGAAGGCGTCCCCCATCATCTCATTGACATTCACGAGCCCGATCACCCCTATTCGGTAGCCGAATTTCAAGAGCAAAGCCAAAGGCTCATTACGGAGATCACGCAGCGGGGAAAACTTCCGTTCATTGTTGGCGGAACCGGCCTTTATGTGGAGTCGGTGTGCTACGGCTATCAGTTTAGCGAGACCGGAGCGGATGAAGTTTTTAGGGAAGAGCAGTTCCGCTATGCCAATGAACACGGAGCCGAGGCTCTTCATCAAAAATTGGCAGAGGTTGATCCTGAAACGGCCGAACGGCTTCACCCTAATGACCTACGTCGGGTCGTTCGTGCTTTAGAAATATACCATATGACCGGCGTCCCACTTTCGGCCCAACTGGCGCCCCAAACCAAGCAATCTCCCTATGACTTATGCTTGGTCGGTTTGACAATGGACAGGCAAATGCTATATAACCGTATTGAAGAGCGAATTGATCTTATGCTGAGCCAGGGACTTGTTGATGAGGTGGCGGAGCTCATGGACAAAGGGTTCGCTCCGGGACTTGTATCCATGCAAGGGTTGGGTTATAAGGAAATCGTTTCATACCTTAACGGAGAATTCAGCTACGAGGAGGCCGTCGTGCTGCTCAAGCGCGATACACGCCGATTCGCTAAGCGGCAGCTATCTTGGTTTCGCCACATGAAGGACATCGAGTGGGTAGACGTCACCGACTCGGGAAATTTTTCTGCAAACTATCAAAAAATCCGTGCTATAATAGCAGGAAAGTTTCACTGAAATCTTGAATATATTTTCAAAACAATCTAAATGAACCATTGGGGGTACGGCTAATGAACAAGTCCATTAACATCCAAGACACGTTCTTGAACCAACTGCGCAAAGAGAACATTCCGGCCACGGTATACCTTACAAACGGCTTTCAGATCCGTGGAACGATCAAAGCTTTTGACAATTTTACCATCGTGATTGACAGCGACGGCCGTCAGCAAATGGTGTACAAGCATGCTATCTCCACGTTCATGCCGCAGCGTAATGTGTCCCTGATGCAGGATAACAGCAGCGATCAATAGATTTTAGAATGGTTTTATAAAGAGCAGAATCATACCGTCAACTGATTAATTTGAAACTTTTTGGTTTATAATTCGTTTAGCTTATAAGGAGTGCAGAGAGCAACCTGAGAAGGTTGTTCTTTTCTTTCCGAGGCACGACTTAAAGTCAGAAGGCTTGATCCCGCAAGGGAGTAAGGAGGGGGACAAATGGCTGGAAAAGATAATCAGATGTCACGGTTGAATAAAAACAAAGACAACTCGAAGACATCCAAAACCACGAAACCGAATGCGAAGAAGAAAAAGGGCAAGGGAAAGCGAATCGCGTGGGCGTTGTTTTTCACGGCCGTCATTGCGATCTTCTGTGCGCTTGCAGGTTATTTGTTCATCCTGATCAGCGGTGAAAAGCTGCTGGAGCAGAATCAGGATAAGCTGACCGCATACGGTACTTCCAAGGTATATGACCGTAATGGCGCGCTGATGGGCGAACTATCCCTCCAGAAGAGTGATCCCGTGAAGTACGAGGATATTCCTGAGAAATTGATACAAGCATTCATTGCAACAGAAGATAAACGGTTCATGGAGCACAACGGCGTGGACATGTGGTCGATCGGCCGCGCAGCGGTAAAGGATATCATGGCCCGTTCCATGGTTGAAGGCGGAAGCACGATCACACAGCAGCTGGCGAAGAATATATTCTTGACCAGGGATAAAACCTTCTTCCGGAAGGCGACGGAAATGTCGATCG
>NZ_JBNDYG010000004.1:0-165562 GCF_049893405.1 Paenibacillus sp. Dod16 | reverse complement strand
CACTTTGTTGTACTGTATTTTCTTCTGTAACCACTTCTGGAATCGTAGTATCCCCTTCGGCAGCATAGGACTGATACGCATATCCAGCACCTGTTAGAAGAAAAGCCCCTGCCGCACATGTAACAAGTATTTTTTTTATCTTCATTGTGTGTACCTCCTTTTTAATTAATTGACATATCCGAATTTAACGGTCGCGTTATTAGACTTATACATTACTTCGTATGATACTCTAGTTCCGTTTGCATTGTAGAAGGTCCAATAAGTCGAGCTTTGGGGGTTATCTAGATACCAATGTTTATCGGTTGAATAGGTTGAGAAGTACTCGAACCTATTCCATGTAGAGGAACCAGCTACACCGTCAGCGGTAACACCCGCATATCTTTGAAAGTTCATAACCCCTGTTTTCGTTCCGGAGCCAAAACTACCATCAATCGCTGTGTATGGTTGTTGTCCGAACGCCCACAAGTTAGCCTGTAAACCTGAAACATAACCACCAGTTGAACCTTCTCTCAAAGTCGGCCACCAATAGAAGCCTGCTTGAGCAGCACTTGCTATACCACTAAACAAAAGTGAACCCATGAGCGAAACTGTTACAAGAGAAACCAACTTCTTCTTCTTCAACGAATACTCCTCCTTTGTTTTGTGAATATGGCTTGTACGACTATTCATTATCATGTTAGATCCCCTGATGTCTGGAAGTTAGATCTTTGTTCACCTCCGGTTTATAATTATGAAGCTATCTAATTTGATGGCTTCATAGTATATAACGTAATAAAACTATCAACAGTTATGATAAAATCAAAAAAAAGGATTAAATTCCGTAATCTAGTATAAGTATGGCGTAAACAGGAAAGGGAGATTTTCAGTACATAACTTTGTTAAAATGACAGTGAATTTTCGGACATAATTATATCGTTTTGCTTTAGGTTACTTATGAAGACAATGCTATCCTATGGAATGTTCGGGTTTTGAACAAAAATAGGCCGGCTGCAGGAGCTGGTCAAGGATCCAAATTGCCTTAAAAGACGAACATTGGTGTCTTCAATATCTGTTAAGGCTCCGTGTGGGGTGTGAAACGCGGCACAGGAACCTAGAGCGCCTTGGCCGGGACGGCTTAGGCGCTCTGGTTATCGGGCCAAGTAACCCCGCAGCGGTGCGTAGCGGCTCTTAGGTGGCCGTTCTTGCCGACTTAGAGCCGCTAGTATCAGCCCGATCGTTCTTCAGCATATTCCTTCACGATCTTGTAGAATGTGTTTTTCTTCAAGCCAAGTTTTTTCATAAGCTCCACCGCGGACAGCTCATTATTTTTCCAGCGAGGATACTCCGCATCCAGGACGTCCCTTTGCCCAGGCGTTAAGGTGGTTAGATTGATCTGCGGCCGTCCCAGGTGCTTCCCTTTTTTCTTAGCTTCAGCAATCCCTTCAGCTTGAGCTTGTTTGATCCCTTTGCGTTCCTCTTCAGCAAGCCAGCTTAGGATCTGAAGCACGAGATCCATAATGAGCTGCCCGATCCCTTCCAGCTCTTCATACTTACGCGTATCGAGTATGGGGATGTCGATTACGACAACGTGGATTTTCGCATCAATCAGCCATTGCCATTCTTTTAGAATTTCCTGCTTGTTACGGCCAAACCTATTGATGGATTTTACAAATAAAGTGTCGCCCTCTCGAAGTACACGCTTCAGGAGCTGATATTCCGGACGGTCAAAATTCTTGCCGCTAACCTTGTCTACAAAAATAAATTCCTCTGGAATACCCTGCTCCCGCAATACGGTTAATTGTCGATCCTCATTCTGATCTTTGGTGGATACCCTGGCATATCCGTATACTCTCGTAAGTATTCGCATAATCAACTCCCGTTTGTTTGAAAAGGTATTAAGAATATTATAAACGTTTATAATAACAAAACAATACCTTTAGAGATTGTCAAAACTCTCATTTCTGATCGTCCGCAAAGGTATACCTTTACAGACTATAAAAAAAGAAACTCAGTGTTAGCTAAGTTTTTAAACAGCAATTTATTCCGGTAAAAAACGCCAATTCAAAATTAAATCATAATTATTTCAGTTTTATAAGAAACAAAATCATTGAAAAGTGCGTCTAAGTAACCAACCCCAATAATGGGATGAATTTACACAAAGGAGTTGAGATAAGTCACGATTTCAGCAATTGTTGTACCATCATTAATTAAAATGTAAGAAGGGAGCAAACAAATGAAACTTCGATTCCTAACCACATTTAGCTCGGCTGCTATATTGTCTCTATCTCTGATCTCAGGCTCAGTATTTGCACAAGATTTCAATGATCCGACTCCAGTTCTTCCAGGAGAAATCCCCATTGAGGCAGGTCCTGCACCACAAAATGCTGTAATGCAAACTTTTTCAGAGGTCAACAACGTGAAAACTGAAATACTTGATGATCGTGCACAGGTACAAGCATTTGTCACCTCTAATATGGAGGACATCTACGGTGGAGTATATACCGATGAAGATGGCTATAAACGTCACTTTCTAATGAAGAAAAAATCAAAAGTATCGCAAAGTTCAAAGATAAAACCAAAATTCAGAAAGTAAAATATTCCAAGGAGAAATTGTATTCTACTAAGGAAGCATTAGCTGCTTTAGCAGTAGAATTAGGTCTTGAAGGAGTCGGAATTAGTGCAGAAAAGAATAAAGTGAATGTCTACATCACAGAGGAAAATTTCAAAAACAATAAGGAAACAATACTTAATCATATTGATGAAGATATGGTTAATTGGGTATTTGGCGATCTTGTTGTTAAGCAAAAAGCCTACAATCTTTACGCTGGTGAACAAGTTGAGAGAACTGTCACGGGTGGTGAATATCAGTGTAGCCTTGGTTTCAATGGGAGTGCCAATGGGAACGATGTCGGCGTTATAGCAGGGCATTGTGGAAATGGTACTTGGTATGATAAATCGGATGGAACTGCCGCTATCGGGAACATGTCTAATGGAAGTTTACTTGGTAACTTTGATGCTGGATATATCCGTTATACAACTAATGTAACTGTGACTCCAAGCGTCTTTCTTAATGGAAATTCTATGACAATCGGTACAACGGATTATGCAGGCTATTACCGAGAAGAAGGAGATTACGTAAGAGTCCATGCACGGTCCGGTAATGGTTCCAGCTTCGGTCCAGTTCGAGTTATTGATAACTCCTTTAACATCCCTGGAGATACACAAGATGTAGTTGTCACTACGCTATCTGGAGCCGTTGGTGGAGACAGTGGAGGGTTAGTTTACTCTATCGCTAACAACGGAACAAAAAACTATGCTCGTATAGAAGGGGTTTACGCAGGATCGTTATTGGATCCAGTAACCGGCAAAGATGCTTACGATTACTTTTCGAAGTATAGTCGTGTGTTTGATGGTTTAGGAATGTCCGGTGTTTACACTGATTCATCGTTTTTAGCATTGTAACACTAGTTCTTGATTTTAACCGTGGCATTGGCTTGTGCAGGATATGAATTTTTAATTGCTCCTTCTATACCCAACTCAACATTATCGCCTATGCTTATAGTGTCATACACTTCTGGATTTTTGACTGTTATCCAAATTGCATCAGGTTTGTTTTGTTCGAGAAGTTCGGATACTGAGAAATCCCCAGTTTCAGGTATATTCCTGACTGTCAATATTTTCTGAGCTTCTTTTGCAATGACATACCCACTTGAACGATCCCATTTCTCAGGGTTAGTTGATTCATTTCCAGAGCAACCAACAATAAACAAGAAAAGACAAGGTACTACAAGTAGACTCCACTTTTTCATTAATATTCCTCCTAAAACTGTTGTACCTTCCTTACTAATTGACGGTCTCCCCCCATTAAAAGTTGCTTCATAATTGTATCTATATCTGCTTAGTACTGTCCTGCCCTTCCTCTTATAAGCATCTATTCTAAAATAGAATCATCTGTCTTGTAGCATTTATTATAAACTTACCAAAACTTTGTGGTCTGTGTCAGCTACACTGGTATTGGGGAGTAAAGGTTTTATGCCTTTACGGACGTAAAAAACATAAAACCACCAATTTTTGGCGGATGTACGTTTTTCCGTTACGCTAGTTCCCTTTCCAAGGTTGTGGACTGGAATAAAGCAATTCTGTTCTCGACCTAAGTACCAGTAAGAGGTAAAATCCTCATTAGTCGAATAAATCGAATAAAAGGGGTTGTTTTTATGCAATTGGAACGAGATATATTAACTGTTGATGAAACATTATCCATCGGTAAAGAGACACTGGACAAGATTATCGATGAATCCTTTTTTGATTACAAAATTGGTGATCAATTTTTCATTACAGCACAGCCGCATACCCGTCATGTGGTCCTCGATGAGGAATTAGACGAAGAAGGTAATTGTTTATTTATTTATGGAGACGGACAAAAGATTGGATTTGACGATACTTATCCGCTCTTTACAACAGGGATGCTGATTGAATTATTATCATTCCATTTTCACTTCAATCTCACTTCTTTTGGCACTGGATGGATGCTTTTATGGAATAATGTTACTGTCATTCAGAGCAAGGAAGATGAGTTGCTTGTGTCTTTCTTATGGAGAGCTCTAGCTGAGATTGTTACGTCAGATAAATACGTTTGGTAAGAGTCTGGTAAGAGTCGCCAATAGACGCTTTTTCTTAGCTTCTAGGGCCCCCTAATGTGTTGAATTGTGGTATCGAATGCTGGTCTCCCGGGAGGGAAGAAGCCCATCGAACTTATTCCCAACTACGATCAATTTATGAGTTTTATGGTTTTATATAAGAAGCAATAAGCGTAAGTAGCTTGCACTCAGCGATCGAGTTTATGCTATTCCGAAGGGAAGAATAGAAACAAAGAAGGGCTTATACCAACCAGACATAAAAAAATAGCTGTCGAAACTTTCTCGACAGCCTTCCTTGAGATGCAACTTATAGAGGTTGCATCTTCTTTCTTATTGCTTAATATATTCCCGGCCATTAGTTATAATCACCTTAGTTTTAGCTGTAACTTCATAAAGATCGTAAACAACTTCTTCAGAGTTGTTATGCTTCTCATCTACCGTTGATATATTTGCCGACCTTCTAAATTCACCGAATTTAGTGTAGATGGCTTCAACTTTCTCATTAATTTTTTGTTCCTCTTCTGTTGTTACAGGCTGTTGCTGGCTAAATGATGAAACTTTAATTTCTTTGTCACTAGACGAATCATCAGCAAAACTTGTTTCGATGAAAAGACCAATCACAAGAATTGATGCAATAATGGAAAGAAGACCGACGGTAATTTTCACTTTTGACTTAAACACGAAATTATCATCACCTTTCAGTTTTCTTATTTAAGTATTATGGAGAAGTAACATATCCGTTTCCTTGAAGAGGTCCTAGATTCATAACCAATTCCTCCTTTTTATTTTACTAGATTTTCTTCTAGTAAATAGTCACTCATAATATAAAACACTGAATTATATAGAAAAGTTGGTTCAATTAGGAAAATAAATCTACATTTTTGATTTCATGCCAAAAAGGCCGCATCATCTGTTGTTAGATATACGGAATCTGATTCTACAGACCCGAGTCCAGCTCGTACCTCAAATATTTTACCAACTGCTTTTAGCATCTCATAAACCTGATCGATTCGTTTAATATTATCCGACTCATGCTCTTCAAGCTGTCTGACTTCTCTCCATAAATATTGGCTGAAAAGCATCACATCCTCGTGATGACTCTCAATTCCATGAGTCTCCATAAGAGACCAGGCGAACTCCATATCGTTCCGATCTTCTTTGGAAAAGGCTTGTAAAATAGGAGAGAATCGTTTAGCACGCTCGCCAAGGTACACCTGATACTCTTCCTCCTGTTCCATCCATTGACGCTCTGTAGAGGCTTGTATGGCTCTATAAAGTTAGACCTTCCCATTTTGTAGCAGGCTAGATAGTCGGAACCCTGTAAGTTTCCAAGCGGACTTCGGAAAATAAAAACGTCACCTTGTCGGGCAAGACCTACGGTCTGCCCTTCTTATCCTGGGACATGATCGCTGACCCGTACAATGATCTCTTCATTTAACATAATTTCCTCACCCCTTAATAGGTTTAGAAAACAAGAGACTTCCTTCATCCACAAAATTTTTTTCGCTTTCGCTCATTCCAATACACACTCTTTTTTTAGAAGAGAAACCATAGGTTGAGAGATACCCATTTTTAACGCAATTTCTTTTTGAGTTAAACCAGGTTCTTCAGCAATGATTCTCTTAAGGGTCTCTAATCGTTTTTCTTTCTTCGTTGATTTCCGTTTTTCACTCGTTGTACTTGGTGCTATTTCCTGCGGCGTATCGACTTTATGCAAAGATGAAGCACACGTCTCACAAATAAAATAATTTTTGTAAAACTGTGTAGTGTTGACATTATCACAAAAAATGCAGCATGTAGATCTATATTTTTTCAACATCATAATCGATCCATCTGTAAAGAATTCTAAAGAATCACCGACTTCTATTCCTTTGGATCTCCGCAATTCAACAGGCAAAACGATCCGACCAAGTGCATCCAATTCTCTTGTCATTCCTGTATCTTTCATGCTATCACCTACTTGAAATTTTAATTGAATTATAGCATTGAATTACATAATCATCCTTTTATTGTTGTTTTTTCTTCACAATTTTCATGCTTTTCTCATTGATTTTTTCTGCTCTGGTAGCCAACCCAATCAAATAATCATCCGTGATTCTTTCAGGATACACGCCGGTGCGATCCCGAAGAATATTTTCTAGAACCCACGCCTTGCGCGTCCAATATTCATAATCTTTACCTGTTACCTGGGCATGTTCCTGAAAACCACCATCTTGCTCATTCGCCTTGTTAATGATTCTTAGATAGTTATATATATCTGTTCGCTTCTGACGAGCCAACCGCAGCAGCAGAATTATATCATTCGTGGATCTCTGCATGAGCTGACCTGTGTTCTGCTCGGCATCGGATATGAATACATGATTTGTCTGGAAAGTAATCTGTTTACGTTTCCCATTCTTACGCTTAAAGGGGATTAGATCTTTAGTTATTTTGAATTACGCCATCAACGGGAAACAGCACTTGGAAGGTCCCACTTTCTAGATCATCCCCCTCGCCGAGCCAAAAGAATACACTTGTTTACCTCTTCATTAAGGGCATCCTCATCACATTGATCATTGGACATGATGCGCATGAACAGCTAACTTTTTCAACTTTTTCTCTTCCTTCATGTCCTTAATCAGTTATGCTATGAATAACAGGATCGAAACGTACGTGAGGAGGAAAAAAACGATGGCTATTCACTGGCTGGAACCGGATATCGCCGAATGCACCCGAAGAGGAATCGCCTACTTTACGTCGGAGCTGGAGATGGCGAATGGCCTGCCCTGCAAAATGTACCGCATTACCGAAAAATTCGGGAGTTTATCCGATCATATGCACGATTATCTGCAGATCTGGTATGTCAGCAAGGGCGAATTCATTCATACGCTCTATGGTCAAAAATACCGGATGGTCCAGGGCAATATATTCGTGCTCCCTCCTTACAGCGTCCATCGCGTGGAGATGGTTCCCGGGAAAGAACTGGAGGTGCTCGGGTGCGAATTCATGCCGGCCTTCATTAACGAACGATTGGAGGGAATGCCGGCTGAGCCGCAGCTGTTCGACCTTTCCTTTATCAAGCCTTTTGTCACGACCGAAGACCGTGTCCCGCTCAAAATCACCTTAACCGGCGGCAGCGACCTCGCCGTAAAGGAGCTCCTGACCGAAATGCTGAACGAGTTCGGAGGCCGCGGCCCATTCTTCGATATTCTGCTGAAGGCCAATCTGCTGAAGCTGCTGGCCATCGTGAACCGCGAGCATGCCGAGCAAGGCAAGCATACAGCGGTAACCGCCGGCAGCGCCCCGTACCGTGAGCCCATTTTGGAATCCGTACAATATATTCACGACCATTACGACCAGCCTCTATGGCTGGAGGATCTCTGTGCGCGGACGATGATGTCCCGGACGAACTTTTGCCGACGGTTCAAGGAAGTGACCGGCTGGACCTTCAGCCAGTACTTGGCCAACTATCGGATACGGATGGCCATGCGGCTGCTGACGGAGCCCGAGCTCACGGTAACCGATGTATGCTTCAAGGTCGGGTTTAACGAGCTTCCCTACTTCTGCCGCACTTTCAAGAAATATACGGGAACGACTCCTGCCTACTACAAAAAGAACGCTTTTAAAACCGTGGACTAACACCCCCGGTACGATAATCCAATAAATAAACACGATAGTGAAATCGATCGGTTCGTTCACATGCTATACTCGTGGCAAGCAATAACGAAGAATCAAGCGACAGGCTTATGTTTTCACAGCATCATCAATCCACGATTTTGGAGGAGAACCGATGAACAAAATTACAATTGCCGTGATTGGCTGCGGCACGATTGCAAACAGCGCCCATATTCCCGCCTACATGGCCAACGAAGATGCCGAGATCAAATATTTCTGCGATATCGTGAAGGATCGGGCCGATGCCGCCGTCGCCAAATACGAATGCGGCCAAGCCATCGAAGATTACAACCAGATCCTGAACGACCCTGAGGTCGACGCGGTATCGATCTGTACGCCAAATGACGTTCATGCTTCCATCGCCATCGATTGCTTGCGGGCAGGTAAGCATGTATTATGCGAAAAACCGGCAGCCCGCACCTACGCGGAAGCGCTGGAAATGCAGAAGGTTCAGCACGAAACGGGCAAAACGCTCAATATCGGGGTGGTCAACCGTTACAATGAAAGCGTAAACAGAATCAGAAAAATGATCCAAAACGGCGATCTCGGCGAGCTGTATCACGTATATGCCAGCTTCCGTTCCCACCGCTCGATCCCGGGACTCGGCGGCGCCTTCACGACCAAAGCCATTGCCGGCGGCGGCGCGCTGATCGATTGGGGCGTTCACTTCCTCGATGTCGTGATGTACTGTACGGGCGATCCGAAGCCGAAGACCGTCTCCGGCCAGGCTTACTGCAAGCTGGGCAAGGACATGGAGAATTACACCTTCCTCAAAATGTGGGCAGGTCCGCCGAAATATGACGGCACGTATGACGTCGACGATTTTGTCACGGCTCTCGTCCGCACCGAAGGCCCGACCATTTCCTTGAACGGAGCTTGGGCGCAAAATATCGGCGCCGAAGAAATGTTCATCGACTTCCTCGGCGACAAAGGCGGCATCCGGCTGAAATACGGCGCGGACTTCACCTTCTACACAACGGAGGACGGCGCATTGATTGAAACCACGCCGAAATTCAATCTTGGCAGCATGTTCCAAAATGAGATCGACGGGTTCATCCGCTGCATTCAAACCGGGGAGAAGCAGCCTTCGCATATCGATACGGTCATCCTCTCCTCCCAGATCATCCAGGCGATTTACGACTCGTCCGACCAAGGCGCGGAGGTTTCGCTGCAGCCCGTTGCCCAGAACAGCCTATAACCTATAGTTCGAACGCCAGGGAGGCCCTTTTATCATGAAAAAAATCGGATTCATCGACCTGCATCTGGACCAATTCCACGCGAATAAATATCCCGGTTGGATTGAACAGGCATCGGAACATGCCATGAAGGTCGTGTACGCCTACGGCAAGAGAGACAAAGAGAACGGGCTCACGAACGCCGCCTGGAGCCAGGAGTTTGGCATTGAGCTGCTGCCCACAATCGAAGAGGTGGTGGAGCGCAGCGATTACCTGATCGTGCTGTCCCCGGATAACCCGGAATTCCATGAGGAGCTGTCCCAGCTGCCGCTGCAATCCGGCAAGCCGACCTATATCGATAAAACGTTCGCGCCTGACCGCGAAACGGCTATCCGCCTGTTCGACCTGGCGGCAAAGCAAGGAACGCCGATGTATTCGACGTCCGCCCTGCGTTTTGCCAGCGAATACCGTGAGCTGGACCGAAGCGATATCCAAACGATCAGCAGCTGGGGGCCGGGTGCCTTCGCCAATTATTCGATCCATCAAATCGAGCCGATCGTCAGCCTGATGGGGGCCAGCCCGAAGCGGGTGATGTATATCGGCACGCCTGACTCCCCTGCCCTGCTGATCGATTTCGGGAACGGACGGCAGGCCACCGTTAATCATCTTGGCGATAATTGTCCATTTACCTTAGGGATAAAGAATGGCGACGGGGGCTTCAAGCAGGTCACCGCCCATTCGAATTTTTTCAACTTGTTCATCGAGAATCTGGTGAATTTCTTCGAAACGGGCAAGCCTGCCGTCAACCCGGCAGAAACGGTCGCCGTCATCACGATTATCGAGTATGGATTGAAGGCCGCTGACACCCCTTATGTGTGGTTGGATTTGCCTCAATAGCGTAACCAAGGGTTCGTTACACATTAGCAAAATAAAAAAGAGCTGCTCCAACAGGCCAAAAAGACCCGGGGCAGCTCTTTGTCATGATTCAACCGATTTTTTCCGGTTCTGAATGCTTACACTTCTTTCCGCTGAAAATAGATAAAGCCTGCAAGAAAGAACAGTAGAAACCCGCCAACCACGACGGTCATGAGGCTTTCGAACGGCAGGTTGAATGCGCCGAAATCGGCTTGACCCGCCGGCATCATCGTCAGAAACGGCTGCGTCCAAGGATAGTAAGGGGCATACGTCTGCGAGTTGGCCACCAGCATGTTCGGTATGGTAAAAACGACGTTCAATGCCAGCGGAGCGGCAAAGCTGCTCCAGGCCGTGGAGACTCCAAGCTGCAGCGCGGCCAGCGGCAAGCAAGCAACCCAACCGCCAAGCAGGCTGCGCAGCAGCATGTCCCACGGTATCGGGGCATCCACCTTGTGGATCAAACCGGCTCCCAGCACGGCTCCCATGAACAGTAACTGGACGACGGCCAGCAGCATGGCTACCACCGAGAACTTCGCAAAATAGACGGTGCCGCGTGAAACCGGCAGGACAAGCAGCTGCTTCCATCCCCCGCCCGAATGCTCATACCGACACACCATGGCACTAAAAATCCCCGTCAGAATCGGGAGCAGCAGCATCGCATGCAGAATGATCATAATGCTGATCAAGTACTCCCATGGCGCAAGCTCCTCAGGCTTTCCATTTAATATGCCAAGCAGCATGACCAGGATCGCACACAAGAAGATTTGCGGCCATAGCTTCGATTTTGACAGTTTTAGCCACTCTGCGGACACCGCTCTTCTATAGGATGTCATCTTAGTCCACATCCTTTCGGTTAAAATGAATCAGGCCAACGCACGTTATGACCGCGCCCAGCAGCAAACCCGCTCCGATGACCTTGACTTCGCCCGGCCCCATATAAGCAAGCAGCGGCCACTTTAGCGGCATCCAATCGGGGAATTGCAGGGCAAACATCGACACCACAGAGGCGGTAATCCCGATCCCGACCGCAATCCCCTGGTTCTTAAGCGTCAAAGACATCCACAGCTGAAAAGCCAGCATGGGAAGCGCCGCAAATAGCTGTACAAAGCCAATGCGCAGCAGATCCATATAAGGCATTTGCTCCGCCCCCATCCCCAGTATGATGCCGAGCACGGCGGTACTGATCGACAGAAGGAGACAGGATACGCAGAGAATGAGGAAGGCCTGTACGAACTTGGCGCTGAATACCGCTGTTCTGGAAATAGGCAATGCCAGCAGCTGTTTCCACGAGCTCAGCTGATGCTCCACGTTGGCCATCAGCGAGCAGACCAGCGTGATCCCAAGAAAGAGGGCAATCGGTACAAAAAACAGCACGTTCTCGAGCAGCCCGCCCCAAGGATCTGCCGCGTAGGATTTCATCAGGTAATCATAGCGAAGTCCGAAGTTCAGCCCTTGCATCGCTGCCAGCCCGATGGGACCGAGCGCGGCGAGAAACCAAATGCCCTTGCCCCGGATCTTCAGCCAATCGGCGGAAAGCGCACGGAACATCATACCCGGCTTCCCTCCCCTACGATCTGCATGAAAATATCCTCGAGCGACCTCCGCTGCTCTTCCACCCGGTACACCGCGTGCTGATTCTCCACGAGCCGCTTCACGAGCAGCGCAATCTTCGCATCCTGCATGCTTTCCAGCTCCAGCATCTGATTACGCAGGACTCCTTCGCAGCCCAGGTCCAGCGCCAAGCCGAGTGCTAACTCCGGCTCGGACACCGACAGACGGAAACCGCTGGAAGCCGTGGATACCAGATTGTCGATCGTATCCTGGAACACCATCCTTCCTTCACGGATAATGCCGACTTTGTCCGCCATCTGCTCGACCTCGCCCAGCAGGTGACTGGATACCAGCACGGTAATGCCGTATTGGCGCGGCATATTCTTGATCAGCTCCCGGATTTCATGTATGCCGGACGGATCCAGGCCGTTGGTCGGCTCATCCAGAATGAGCAGCTCCGGATTGTTCAGCAGGGCAGCTGCGATGCCAAGACGCTGCTTCATCCCAAGCGAGTATCCCTTGACCGGGCGCTTGGCCTCCTTCGTCAAGGAGACGATCTCCAGCACTTCCGCGATGCGGGACTTCGGCCCGCCGGTGATCCGGCGAATCGCTTCCAGATTCTCAACGGCAGTCAAATGGCCGTAATACGAAGGATACTCCACGAGTGATCCGGTCCGGCGCAAAATGTCCATTTTTTCACTTTTCAAATCCTTGCCGAACAAATGAATCGCGCCGCGCGTCGGTTGAATGAGTCCGAGCAGCATGCGGATGGTCGTTGTTTTCCCGGCGCCGTTCGGTCCAAGGAAGCCATAAATGTCGCCGCGTGCGATCTCCAGGTTCAAATCTACGACTGCTGCGCGCTTTTTGTATATTTTATATAAGCCTTTCGTTTGAATGACGAGTTCCGTCACGTTCATCACCTCAGGTAATATCCTACCTGTCCAAGGTTAAATGCCGGTCGGCCTCAAGTTTAAATTTACTTTAAAAAAGCTGGCAGGCTATCCAAACGGTTTCGGAGTGTATGCCACCATCGTGGGAATTTTCGTGGATCTCTGTCGCTGGAGCTTCTGTGCAGATAGGAATGACTTCGTGAAAAGAGCTAGAGCAGCTTCGCGCAGCTAAGGCCTCTCCAGTGCCGGATCGTTCTTCCGATCGCTGTTAAATCCAGGAAAATGGAATTTGCCCAAGGGTGGTTTCCCGGATTTAAAGGCGACCGCTTCGCTTCTCCAGCAACGATTCCGTCTCCTCCGCTGGTGTACACGTGGAAAGTTCATAGTAAAAACCAGACGCACCGTAACCAAAAATGCCTACCCCGTCACTTTTTAAATCACATAGGTTGACTGCCATTCCAAGAACACCCCGAAACACGCACGCTTATGTATATTCCGCAACCAAAAAAGGAACCGGCAATTTCCGGTTCCTTCTCGTATCCGACGGTTCGAAATAACTTTCTAAGAACACCCTTGGGTGGTTTAAATCCTTCACATACTAGCCTTACTGCTCATAACTGAGATAGGTTACTTGAATTGCATATTACTCCCGCTAGAAACGATCTCGCTCTTCGCCAGCATGCACTCCCTGATTCCTCACCGCTTCCAGATGCTGATCCTCGTTCCCTCATCCGAGCTTACCACATGGCATCCAAGTCCCATTTCCCTTGTCAGGTGATCCACGATGGCCAGGCCGATGCCTGTGCCCTTGTTGCCGGAGTCGCTTTCGATTCCAGGTCCGTGATCCGAAATGACAAGCACGCCCTCAAGCCCTTCTCTCTCCTCGGTATGTATTCCGATGTACTGCCCGGATTTGGCGTGGCGGACGACATTTTGAAACAGATTATCAAGAAGTCGTCTGAACCACAGCACGTCCACGTTCCAGCTGAGCGGCTCGTCGCGCACCTGGATATCGGGTTCGATTCCCTCCTTCTCCCACACGGGATACCAGGCCGCCGCGCTTTCCTTGACGATTCGCAGAACGTCGGTTGGCCCCATGCTCAGCTGCACTCTGCCGCTGGTGAGCAGGTTGTAGGACAACAGGTTGTCGATCAGACCGCCTAAATCCGCGATTTTCGATTCAATGAGTGACAGCGATTCTTTCCCCTTCGGGCTCAGCGGCTCCCGTTCCATGGAGAAAATATGGCTTCGAATCACCGTCAGAGGGGTTCTCAGATCATGAGACAGATTGGCGATCAGGGATTTGCGCAGCTCTTCTTCCTCGCGCTGGCGGCGCTGCCCCTCTTCCAACTGGATGACCATATCGTTATAGCCCTCTTCCAGCTGCCCAATCTCGTCATACTTGGTTAACGTAACCGGCTGCGGTATGCCCGTTACCGTATGGGACGACTTCATAGCCGTACGAAGCCGCAGCAGCCGCTTGCGAATACGCACGAAGAACAGCCAGGAGATCAGAATGAACAGGCCGGACATCGAAGCTGTGAACACCCCGTACAGCGCTGTTTCGCTCGCAATGGGCTGCTGGACATTCAAGTATTTTCTCGGCAGCTGCATGACCATGAATCCTTCTCCCGATCCCTCTCCCCCGATAAAAGCCACGGAAGTGAACGGATCGCTATCCCTAGAGTTTTTCATAAATTGCACGGTATCGAGCGCGCTCCATACCTCGGGCAGGTTAGGCTGCACCGGCAGCTGCAGCCTGGTCTCATTGCCGCCATCCACCCAGAACATGGAGATCTCCGGATACTCCTGCCGTATCGAATTCAGCTTCTGCTCAATGGCCTCCGGCGAAGCTCCGCTTAATCCGGCTGCTTCCTCGTGCCACATTCTCTCTAACGCGGCACCGCTGGTATATTTCCCTGCAGGGGTCGGTGGACGGTTCGAGAAGGTATCGTTCACGAACCAGTAAAAAATCGACGCTAACGGAAACATGATCGGCATGAAGATCATGGCCATCAAAATCAACAGCAAATACCGGTTGGTCAGCGAATTGCGGAACCTTCCCTGCTTCTTTCTCCATCTCATGCTCTCACCCGATAACCAAGCCCGCGAACCGTCTCAATAATCTCCGGGTTGGCGGGATCCCGCTCCAGCTTCTCGCGCAGATACCGGATGTGGACCATCAGCGTCTTGTCCCCTTCGATATATGACTCTCCCCAGACCGACTCATATATTTGCTCCTTGGTCATGACACGCCCCTGATGCTGGAGCAGGTACATAAAAATTTGATGCTGTTTACCGGTCAGCAGCGTCTCCTCGCCGGTATCCTCGTTCACGATCCGATTCTCGGCTTCGTATACCGATAAGTGCTTCACTCTCATGGGCTCCGCGGATTTGACGACGGATCGACGCAGAAGCACCTCGAGACGGGCAGCCAGCTCGTCCGGGTGGAAGGGCTTCGTCAAGTAATCATCGGCGAACTCAAGCCCCTGCAGCTTATCGTCAATGGAGGTTCGAGCCGACAGCATCAGGATGGGCAATCCGGGATAAGCCTTTTTGAGACGCTGCCCGACTGTAAAGCCGTCAAGTCCCGGAAGCATAACATCCAGAACAACGACCGCACACGAAGCTGCTTCCCCTACGGCCTTCTCTCCGCTGAGCAGCCATCGCACCTCATACCCCTTGTCCTTAAGAAACTCACTGACCCACCCGCCGATCTCCCGGTCATCCTCGATATATAGAATGCATGCGCTCATGAACCATCTTCCTTTCTCGTGCAAATAATCATATCCCCTTAGAAGGAGCTCCTTAGGTCCTTCAAAACAAAAAAGACTCCCGTATCTATGTAGGTATACATTGATCCATCATTTGTCATTGTATCATGGGAGACCCGGCGTGCAGGCATATGATTCGCTAACCCGGCAATCCGTAGTGCAGGCTCAGCTGCCTTGCCTTCTCCCTGAGCATATCAACGATCTCCGGAGGTTCAATGACTTTCGCTTCCGTACCCAGACGCAGGAAGATTTGAGCGACATATTCAAGATCATTGCCATCAATGGTTGTATCCACAATGCCCCGGTGCTCGTCTTGCATGGCTACCTCGTTCTCCAGCCACGGAATGCTCTCGCACTGTCTCGCCCCTTCCCTAGTCAGCTCTGCATACAATCGAACCGGCTCCCGAATGGGGTAATCCTCGAGCCATTCTTGCATGCTAATGTCCGCCTCATAGGTGTTATCGGTCAGGGCTAAGGATTCCATTCGGTCCATGCGGAACAGGCGCACCCCTTCCTTCCCATGCTCCACCGCGGGCATATACCATAAACCATCCTGGGCATAAACGCCGATCGGCAGCACTTCCCGGTCGCTCGTGCCCGATTTGGAACGATAGCTGATCCGTATAGCCCGCTGATGAAGAGCGGCTTCAATGACGTCTTTTAGATAAGGGGACCCTGCGGTTCTGTTTGGACTCCAGAACGTCAGCACCGATTCCAGGCGGCTGATCATTATTTTGGTATCCTCCGGAAATCCGGCCAGCAGCTTGCGGGAGGCAGAGCCGATATTCAGCTCGAACGGCAACGAGGTATAACGCTTCAAAGCTTGAAAAGCAAAAAATATAGCAAACACTTCATCTTCATCGAACAGGATCGGAGGAAGAACGCGGCTCTTCAATGTACGGTATCCCCCGTGCCGCCCTTGCTCCGTATATAAGGGAACGCCCATGTCGCTGATCTCGGTTAGATACCGGTGCGCCGTGCGAACGGAAACGCCGAATTCATCGGCCACTTCCTGAGCGGTAAAGCTCCTTTTGGCATTGACATACATGATGACATCCATAAGCTGTTTCGCTTTTGACATAATACCCACCTCACACGTTATAACTAGACAATAATTGTCATGTTTATAAGATATGCTATTGCTGTGTCAAGGTCAAAACGATACAAGAAAGGAGCCCTCATGATGTGCAACCCTATGGAACAGGCCATCAAGGTTAATGGTGCCCGCAACAAAAACCTGCGTAACGTGAGCCTCTCGATCCCCAAAAAACAAATCACGGTGTTCACCGGTGTGTCCGGTTCCGGCAAATCCGCCATGGTCTTCGATACGATTGCCGCGGAATCCCAGCGTCAGCTAAATGAGACGTATTCCAGCTTTATTCGCCATCGCCTCCCCCATTACGGACAGCCGGAGGTGGATTCGGTTGAAAACCTGTCGGTGGCCATCGTCGTCAATCAGAAAAGAATCGGCGGCAATGCCCGTTCAACCGTGGGAACCATTACCGATATCCATTCCTTGCTGCGCTTGTTATTCTCACGAATAGGCCGGCCCTTTGTCGGATATTCGGACGTCTTTTCCTTTAACAACCCTCAAGGCATGTGCCCCCATTGCGAGGGACTCGGCAAAGTGAACAGCTTTCGGATCGAGAACTTGATCGACAAGGAGAAATCGCTGAACGAAGGCCCCATCCGGTTCCCGACATTCCGCCCGGGGGAGTTCCGCTGGAAGCGTTATGTCGCTACAGGCCTGTTTGATAATGATAAGAAATTGAAGGATTACACCGAGGAAGAATGGGACACACTGCTGTACAAAACCGGTTTTAAACCGCCGAGCCCAACGGAGGAATGGCCGCCCACCTCGTATTATGAAGGCATTATACCCCGGTTGGAGCGGACGTTCCTGAGCAAGGATTCACGGGATGCGAGGACGTACAGGGAAGCTATTGATCAAGTGGTGGCTGAGACCGCCTGCCCGTTATGCCATGGCGGGAGACTGAATCAGGAGGTGCTCTCCTGCAAAATCAACGGCACATCCATCGCCGACTGTGCGCGGATGCAGGTCAATGAGCTGATCGCTTTTTTGCAGACGATCGAGGATCCGGCGGCAGCAACTGTCGTGGATACCTGCATCACTCGGCTGGAGCAGCTGCTTCTGGTCGGGATCGGTTACCTGACGATGGACCGGGAAACCGCAACACTGTCCGGAGGCGAGTCCCAGCGCATCAAAATGGTGCGCCAGCTGGGGAGCAGCTTGACGGATTTAACGTATATTTTTGACGAGCCCAGCATTGGCCTACATCCGCACGATGTGCATAACATGAACCGCCTGCTGCAACAGCTTCGGGATAAGGGGAACACGGTCATCATCGTGGAGCATGATCCGGACGTCATCCGGATTGCGGATCATATTGTAGATATGGGGCCGCGAGCAGGCACCGATGGCGGTACGATCGTCTACGAGGGGGACCCGGAAGGGTTACGGCACGCCAACACCCTGACAGGTAAATATCTCAGTCAACGCACCCGCTTAAAGTCCGCGGTCCGGGAGCCGGCTGGATGGCTGCGCATCAAAGACGCCTCACTTCACAATCTGAAGAAGGTATCCGTGAGCATTCCCGCCGGGGTGCTGACCGTGGTAACAGGCGTTGCCGGGTCAGGCAAAAGCACACTCATTAACCAGGTGCTGCCGAACGTTTATCCGGAGGCCGTCATTATCAATCAGGACATGATCCAGGCATCCAACCGCTCCAATATCGCGACGTTTACCGGCATTTTTGATGCTATCCGCAAGCTGTTCGCCAACGAGAATCGGGTAAGTCCTTCCCTGTTCAGCTTTAACGCAAAGGGGGCTTGTCCGGTATGTAACGGCTCCGGCACGATTACGATGGATCTGGCTTTTATGGACAGCCTGGTTACGGTTTGCGAAGCCTGCCAGGGCCGCCGCTTTCATGATGACGTTCTGGGCTATCAACTTCGCGGTAGAAACATCAGTGACGTGCTCGCCATGACCACCGACGAAGCGCTGGATTATTTCACGGAACAGGGTATCGTGGCCGCGCTTCAGCGCATTGAGCATGTAGGACTGGGTTACTTAACGCTCGGCCAGCCCTTAAGCACGCTGTCGGGAGGGGAACGGCAGCGGGTGAAGCTGGCGGCAGAGCTCGATAAGCAAGGTGAAATTTATGTGCTCGATGAACCTTCAACTGGCCTTCATCTGTCCGACTGTGAGCGGCTTATGTCCATCATCAACCGACTTGTCGCTCAGAACAGCACGGTCATTGTGATTGAGCATAACCTGGATATCATCAGCCAAGCGGATTGGATCATTGACATGGGGCCCGGCGCGGGACATGACGGCGGGAATGTCCTGTTCTCCGGCAAACCGGCCGATCTGCTGAAGAACCCGCATTCCCTAACAGCCAGATATTTACGGCAGTTTCAAGGCTAGACATCTAGGCCTTTTTTGGCTCATGCGAAGGCATCCTAACGGCAAAAAGACCGCGAGTCCCCCTCCTTCCAAGGGGGTACGCGGTCTTTTTGTGTTCCACTGTAGTAGACAAGCTGAGACCGACTTACTCCAATATGACGGTTGTATAAGGCGGCAGTGTTAAACCTTTGCCGTCTAATGCCGCTCTATCATCCGTTGTTTTCGACAAGGATTGGAACGGCGATTCCCCGCTCTTTGCTGCCAAATCAACCGTCTGCTCTTCGCTTGACAGGTTATGGACAACAAGGGCTTTGTTGTCTTGGGAACGGCGGATATAAGCCATCACCTGCCCATTGCCGGAAGCAAAGGATTCAATCGTTCCGCTGTTCAGCGCAGGCATATCATTCCGCCAGCGGATCAGCGTGCGGTAACGGGACAGCAGAGAATCCGGGTCTTCTGTCTGCTGTTCCACGCCCTGCACCTGATCGCCGCCGTTATGCTTAAGCGGCTCCCAGGTCGTCTGTCCCTTATCGCTGCCCGTATTGGACCAGATCATCGGCTCGCGGATTTGTTCGTCCGGCTTCGCTCCCTTCATCCCGATCTCTTCTCCGTAATAAATAAACGGATTGCCCGGCATGGTCAGCAGAATGCCAGCGGCCATCTTGGCGTGGTTCTCATTGTCCTTCAGCTGCGACATGACACGGTTCATGTCATGATTCGTCAAGAATGCGGCATCCGTAAACTTGCCGCCCGATACTTGGCTGAACAAACCATAAATCCGCTCCAGGGTGAAGGCCAGATTGTTATCCTTTTCATTTATCGCGGCACCGATGATGCTCTCGCCCAGGCTAAAGTTGAACCCGGAATCAAACGCGTTATCCAGATACGGCGCAATGACCGCAGCGGAATTATCCCAAATCTCCCCGACAATATAAGCGTCCGGATTCACCTCATTCATGCTCGCGCGGAATTCCTGCCACCATGCTGTATTCTTAGCCGTTGTCGCTTCGCCTTTATCGGACATCAGATCCTCATAAATATGTTTGGCTGCATCGATCCGGAATCCGTCGACACCCAGCTCCAGCCAGAACTTCCCGATATCCTTCATCTCCTCGCGGACCTTGGGATGATCAAAGTTCAGGTCCGGCATCCCGCCCCAGAACGTGCCCATGTAATGGGCCCCGTTGATCTCATGCCATGGCGAGTCGCTGCCTGCGGCGCTGGCTCCTGAAGGAGTCCTCCCTTGATCCTCGGCCCATATGTACCAATCGCGGGTTGCCGAAGCCTTGTCTTTCGCAGCCTGCTGGAACCAGGCATGCTCCGTGCTTGTGTGATTGACTACCAAATCCATAATAATCTTGATTCCGCGCTTATCCGCTTCGGCAAGCAGCGTCTTAAAGTCATCAAGGGTTCCGTAGTCCGGGTGGATGGAACGATAGTCGGTCACATCATAGCCGTGATAGCTCGGCGAAGGATTAATCGGCATCAGCCAAATCCCCGTCACGCCAAGATCCTCTGAAGTTTCCGGATTTCCGTCATTCAGATAATCCAGCTTCTCAATGACGCCTTGTAAGTCACCGATCCCATCCCCATCGGAATCATAGAATGAGCGTACAAAGATCTCATAATAGACGTCGGAGGGCTGCTCATCCACCTCCGCTGTCTCCATTGTTACAGGCGCTTTCGGATCCGGCTGTTTTGTTTCCGGGGCTGCCGGCGGCTTAGCCTCATCTTGCGATGGAGCCGCTGTGCCGCTGCAGCCTGCCAGCAGACTTCCCGTAAGCGCAAAGACAGCGAGCCATATAGGCAGAGCCCTGCGTTTTCCCCATGTAGAACGTATCACGTTGTTTACCTCCTGTTCGTTGCAGCATCTGAAATTCATCCAGTTGCTGCACTTATCTATTCAAATGGATCTCTACAGCTATCTTAGAATAGCGCAAACGTTTGTATTCGATTTCATCATTGTTTTCCAGTAAAACGGTTACATTTCGTGGTTCAACTTAAAATTCATCTTCTTCCGTAGATGCCGGCTCGTTTTTATCCATCCATATCATAACTCACTTCTTTGTTTTGTTAAATCGTTTGCACAATGCCGTTTTAAGTTGTTTTCCGGGCTTTTCTGACTATAATACCGCACTTTCTCCCGTTTTCTAACCCTTACTTCTTTTTTGATGTATTTGTGAAATATTTGCGCTGGACTGACTTGGATACGTATTTACAAGCCTATCGATTAACGTTAATATAGCAGGGTGAAACCGTTTAACAAACCGGATCAATATGGCTTTAAATCAATAGGTATCATGTATACTCAGGGCCTGACAGACCCACAATTAAATAAAGAAGAACGGTCCGCGATTAGCGGAAGTTACTCTTCTGAAATTAGAGAGAACTCCAGTAGTCGCTTTCTTATTTTCAAAAAAACGCAAACGGTTCCACTGGAGGTCCTATTATGTCTGTAACGATTAAAGATGTCGCAAAACGAGCGGGCGTATCCCCCTCCACCGTCTCACGGGTGCTTTCCAATCATCCTAGGATCAGCCGCGAAACCTCGCGGAAGGTAAAAGAGATCATGGAGGAAATGGGCTACCATCCCAATATTATGGCCAAGAGCCTGGTTTCCAAAACGACGGAAAGCATATGCGTGATTCTGCCGAAACCTGCGGAAGAATTGTTCCTCAACTTATTCTTCATGGAACTGATCCGCGGGATCGTCACCCAAGCGAACCGCTCCGGATACGACGTCGTTCTCAGTTCGGGCGGCAACGAGAAGGAAGAAGTCGAAGCCGTATCCCGGCTGCTTAACGGTCGCCGCGTCGACGGCGCTATTTTGCTGTACTCCAGGCAGGACGATCAGGTGGTCGATTTTCTCAAGTCCAACAACTATCCGTTCGTGCTTGTCGGCCGGAGCGAGAAATACCCGGATCTGTTATCCGTCGATACCGATAATGTGCAGGCTGCCTATGATGCAACCAAGCATCTGATCTCCCTTGGACATCAACGGATCGGCTTTGTCAGCGGCCCGCCTAACCTGATCGTCTCTCAGGACAGGATGAAAGGCTATGGCAAAGCGCTTGCCGATGCCAATCTGGAGATGAGAAAAGAATGGATTGTCGAAGGCGAGTTCCTTCAGGAGAGCGGCTATCGCGCCATGTCCTTTTTCATGAATCTGCCTGAACGTCCGACGGCGCTTGTTATTGTTGACGATATTGTATCCTTCGGCGTGCTGAGAGGACTACACGAGCTGGGGTATAAGGTTCCCGAAGATGTGTCCATTATCAGTTTCAATAACATCTCATTGACCGAACTATCGACCCCGCCGCTGAGCAGTGTGGACATCGGTATTTACAACCTGGGTTATACCGCTTCGCAAGCGCTGATTCAGACCATTCGTAACGATGACAACACGATACTGCCGCACCGCTATATCATTCCGCACCGGTTGATGATCCGCGAATCCTCGATGTTTTCGCTGCCGAAATCATAAGGTTTGGATAAGCATGGCGGAATACACGAAGTATTATCAAAATAAAGAAGCATCGTGGTGCTTCCTTTATTTTTGCAGCTTGGTTCAAACGTTTGCACTAATTCATTAAGGAGGATGATCATGTCAACCCTATCCGCTTGTTTATTTGATCTTGACGGGGTGCTGGTGGATACCGCCAAGTATCACTACATTGCCTGGAAGCGTCTTGCCGGAGAGCTTGGCTTTGAATTTACGGAGCAGGACAATGAACGCCTGAAGGGTGTAAGCCGCATGGCTTCCCTCGATATTCTGCTTGAGGTTGGCGGAATCACGCTCAATGAAGACGCGAAGCTGGCGCTAGCCGAGAAGAAGAATGCTTGGTATGTCGAGTATATTTCCAACATGGATGAATCCGAGATTTTGCCTGGAGCCCTCGAATTTATCCAAGCGCTGAAGGACCGCGGCATCAAGGTTGCGCTGGGCTCCGCCAGCAAGAACGCGATGCTGATCCTGAACAATACCGGCCTGACTCCTTACTTCGACGCTATCATCGATGGAACGAAGACTGCCCAAGCGAAGCCGGATCCCGAGGTATTTACGATGGGAGCCAGCGAGCTTGGCGCCCGGCCTGACGACTGCGTCGTATTCGAGGATGCCGAGGCCGGCATCGAAGCCGCCATCCGCGCGGGAATGCGGAGCGTCGGTATCGGGTCGCCTGAAACCTTGGGGCGTGCCAACATCGTTCTTCCTTCCCTGGAAGGATTCACGGTGGATCGTCTGCTGGTGTTGTAAGCGAATGCGACACATGCTTACGGCATCCGGTAGTTTCATCCCATATAGATCTGCAACCATTTTTCCTAAAAACAAAGGAGCCGATGATTGTGAAACAATATTTAAAGCTTGATGAATGGTCAATTATTGAGGAGGGCTTTGATCCTCACACGCATGAGATCTCGGAGAGTATCTTCAGTATCGGTAACGGATTTATGGGCCAGCGCGCCAACTTCGAGGAATCCTACAGCGGTTCCTCCCTGCAAGGCAGTTATATGGCCGGCGTGTATTATCCGGATAAAACCCGTGTAGGCTGGTGGAAGAACGGTTATCCCGAATATTTTGCCAAAGTGCTGAACAGCACCAACTGGATTGGCATCGGCATTGAAATCGACGGAACGCCGCTTGATCTGGCCAAATGCACGGTGAAGGATTTTGTGCGCGAGCTGAATATGAAAGAAGGCTTCCTCTCCCGCAGCTTTACCGCTGTCATGGAAAACGGCAAGGAGCTCAAGGTTGAAGCTGTCCGTTTTGTCAGCATTGTTCGCCACGAGATCGGCGCCATTCGATATGCCGTAACTCCGCTCAATTTCGCTGGAGAGCTTACGGTTACGCCTTATCTCGATGGCGATGTGAAGAACAAAGACTCCAACTATGACGAGAAGTTCTGGCTGGAGGTATTCAAGGAAGCCGCGCAAGGCTCGGCCGCATTGACCGTAAAGACCAAGAAACTCGATTTCCATGTGACCTCCGTCATGTCATATAGCATCCTTAAGAACGGCGCAAAGCTGGATCTTCAGGCCGAACTGGTGGAAAAAGAGAAGTATGCGGCGAACCGCGTAAACGTATCCGTGTCCGAAGGCGAAACCATCACCATCTATAAATATGTAGCCAACGTCACATCCCGCAATCATGGATTCGGCGAATTGGTGGATGCTGCACGTGCCGTGCTGGAGCCGGCGGTCGAAACCGGATTTGAGCTGCTGCTGAAGGAACAGGCGGATGCGTGGGGCGACAAATGGAAGGAAAGCGATATTGTCATTGAAGGCGATGTGGCGGCCCAGCAAGCGATCCGCTTCAACATCTTCCAGCTGAACCAAACCTACAGCGGCGAAGACGACCGTCTGAACATCGGGCCGAAGGGCTTCACCGGGGAAAAATACGGCGGCAGCACCTACTGGGATACCGAGGCTTATTGCCTGCCGTTCTACCTGAGCACCGCGGACGCCAGCATTTCGCGCAACCTGCTGATCTATCGTTATAAACACCTGGAAAAAGCGAAGGAAAACGCCAAGAAGCTCGGCTTTACCAAAGGCGCCCTCTATCCTATGGTGACGATGAACGGTGAGGAATGCCATAACGAGTGGGAAATTACGTTTGAAGAAATCCACCGTAACGGCGCGATTGCCTATGCCATCTATAACTATGTAAACTATACCGGCGACTTCTCTTACCTCGGCCAATACGGCCTGGAAGTGCTCGTCGAAATTTCCCGCTTCTGGGAAGAGCGCGTGAATTACGTGCCGGCGAAGGATCAGTATATGATGCTCGGAGTCACCGGTCCGAACGAGTACGAGAACAACGTGAACAACAACTGGTATACTAACCGCATTGCCAGCTGGACGATGGAATACACGCTTGACGTGCTCGAATATTTGAAAGAGAACGAGAATTCCCGCTATGCCGAGCTTACGGCGAAGCTGGGGCTGCAGGATGTCGAAACGACCAAATGGCAGGATATCATCAGCAAAATGTACTACCCGGTCGATGAGGAGCTCGGCGTATTCCTGCAGCAGGACGGATTCCTCAACAAGGAGCTTGTCCCTGTGAAGGAATTGGATCCAGCCCACCTGCCCCTGAATCAGAACTGGTCCTGGGACCGCATTCTGCGCTCGGTGTACATTAAGCAGGCTGACGTGCTGCAAGGCTTGTTCTTCCTTGGCGACCAGTACGACTTGGCTACGAAAAAACGCAACTTCGACTTCTATGAACCGTTCACGGTGCATGAGTCTTCTCTCTCGCCTTGCGTACACTCCATTCTCGCGTGCGAGCTTGGGTACCAGGAGAAGGCGTACGAGATGTACCTCCGTACAGCTCGCCTGGATCTGGACAACTACAACAACGATACCGAGGACGGCTGTCATACAACCAGTATGGCGGGAACCTGGATGTCCGTTGTGCATGGCTTCGGCGGCTTGCGCGTGAAGGACGGCGTATTGCATTTGAATCCATTCATTCCAGGTCACTGGTCTTCCTTCTCCTTCAAGGTGATGTTCCGCGGTTCCCGCCTGAAGGTCAACGTCAAAGGCAAGGAAACCATCATCGTCAACGAAACGGATACGCCGGCTGTCCTGAACGTGAATGGCAAGGAGTACAGCATCGACGGATTTGGAGAGGTCCAAGCCGCAAGATAACAGGCATACGTCTAATAAAAACTACCGAGTTATATAACAACAAGAGCCCTGGAGAACATTCCAGGGCTCTTGTTGTTACAGAAAACGGGCTCCTTCAGGCAGCATTGCTCCTTCTTAAAGGGCTCGTTTTCATCCACGCCAAGCATCTATATCGTCTGAACTCAGCCAAAGGCTGTGACAATCAGATGCAAAGCTCCGCATCCCGATGGCGGGGGAAATACCGATTATGTATGCTATGAATAGATGAGTTGAGAATGAGGATCACGCGGAGGCCGTTCAGATGGCTTCCCAAACAAATACCCCTGCGAGAGCTCGATCCCGATATCTCGGCAAAAATGAAACTCCTCCCGTCTCTCAATGCCTTCAGCCAGCACCATGGCCCCAAAATCATGTGCCTTGTTCGTGATCATTTTGAGCTGCTCCTGCTGCGAGCGATTACGATCGCAATGGTCGATCAGACTCCGGTCGATCTTTACATAATCCGGCTTAAGCTTAATCATCTGCTCCAATGTGGAATAACCTGCCCCAACGTCATCCATGGCTACCGAGATTCCATGACTCCGATACACCTCGAAAATCGATTGCAAATGCTCAACATCATCAATCTTCTCGGTTTCCACAACCTCAAATACGAAATCCTTCGGATCCAGATGGAGCCTGTCTATGGTATGGAAGGTGTGGCTAAGACACATCTGCGCATCATATATGGAGGATGGCAGGAAGTTCACGAATCGCTTCACGCCAGTGGGAAGCCACTCGGCACTGGTCTCAATGGCACTGGTTCGTGCCGCCCGGTCTAGGAATGCATGCAATCCGGTTTTACGGGCTGTCTCAAACAGCTCATACGGCTGGAACCTGGCTCCCCACTCTACCGGACGAAGGAGAAATTCGTAGGCAACGATCTGCTCGGACGAATCCACGATGGGCTGCATATAGCTCGTAAACTGCTTATGTAAAATGATACTTACCATATCGTAATGCTCCATCTGCAGTTCGAACTTTTGCATAGGGGTCCACGAATGCCGGATTTGCGGAGCTTCTCCACCGGTAACACAGAAGGACAGCTCTTGACGAATCTTCAGCGGAAGGGGCTGCAGACACTTCATCATGGAGATCAGGTCCGCACGTACCTTGTAGTTTACAGCACAACCCTCATTGTTCTCTTGTACCGCGTAGCCGTTCACTGCCAGCAACTGAATAAGCTCTCCACTTGCAGGCTTCATATGAATGGTCCCCTGGTCCTCAATCGGTTCAAAGGTGCTGCAATTGTCGCAAATCATGTTCGTCCTCCTTGGCAAGCTAGCTCTCACTATGCTTCTTATCGGCATTTTGAATATGATTTCTTTGCATTTTATGGATTTTATATTGAAGTTATGACCTATTTTAAGAGAAATGCGCAAGATTCGTGCAATGATTACGCCAAATTCTACAAAAATCGACTTATATTGCTTTTAACAACGTATTGTCAATACGATGGTCATGCTTGATCTACTCAACCTTTTGATCCAAAAGCTGCAGCAGCATCGTCCGCTCCACATCAAAATGCCAAGGGGCGTTCCGTTCCTTTGCCGCATACATCGCGGCATCAGCGCGACCAATCAGCTCCTGGTCATTTCTGGCATGATCCGGATAAACCGCAATGCCGATACTCGGCGTGGTTCGGACTTCATGCCCTTCCAATTCGTACGGCTCGCTAAGCATCGTCCAAATCTCCTCCGCCATCCAGATCAGCTCCTGATCCTCACCAGCCGGATGGATCATAACGGTGAATTCGTCTCCTCCTAAACGGGAAACCAAAACTCCCTTAGACTCAAGGGATTGAAGCCGGTCTGCAACCTTTCGTATCAACAAATCGCCGGCACGGTGGCCGTATCGGTCATTGACTCGTTTGAAACGGTTCATATCCATATACAGCAAGCCTACACGGGAACCTGCGCGGTCCGCCTCCTTCAGCGAGCCCGCCAGCCTTGCATTAAAATAACGGCGATTATACAGCCCCGTCAGATCATCACGATGTGCCAGGGCTTCACTCTGCATCAGACTCTCATGCAGTCGGTCAAACAAGCGATCGTTCTCGAACTGGATTAAAATCTGCCTGAACAGAATCAGGATCACGCACAGGGATAGGCCGGTAAACAGTCCAGTCCCCCCTCCAACCCGCTCCGCCATAAGGGCAAACATCCCGCCAAGCACGCTGTAGGGAAGCAGGTACCTTACGATCAGGTTTCCGACTGAACGCGGCTCCCGCTCGCCAACGGATGGTTTACGGGAATTAGGAGCGGACTGCCCACCTGCGAAACTAATGAATAATACCGATATCGTATAAAGCGGATACAGATAGGAACGAACCTCGATACCCATCAGATCAACGAGATAGATGTACAGGGCATCTCCGGCAATATAAGCGCTTCCGCCAAGACATAACAGAATGGCCGCCCTTTTCCCTAACAGTCCGGTATTAAAATACAACACCAGCGTAAAAAAAATAAGTACCATTGCGCACAGGGGATACAGCATGTCCACCCAAAGGTTTCCCCATACTGCCTCATGGGCAAGACCCTGAAGCTCAGGCTTGATGAAATATTCCCACCCTACTGTCATGACGGCAATGCCAACAATCACGATATCCAGCATAAACCGGAGCCCCCGAAACGATCCTTGAACATGCCGGAATAAATAAATGAGAGAACTTGCGAACAGAATGAGTTCAAGTCCCCAGAATAAGTGGGTTAGGATCGGCGAGAAAGCGCTCTCTTTTTCAAACCAAACATAACAAGCGTGAATGATTCGTGCCGCTGCATCCCCCATTAATCCGAGACTCACAATAAGCCAAAACCTGCGAAGATGAACCTCATAACGCCGACTAATCCGCATTAAATAAACGGAGGCGGCTGCAGGAGGAATAATGACTAGAACACGCTGAAGCGATAAAGCCTCAGGCATCCACAGAGCAATCATAATCTGAATGAATGCATATATCATGGCGAGTCGAATCCACAGATGATCTGCTGGAGTTGGACTCATAAGCATTCCTCCTCGGCCAAAAGGTAAGCTGGATCACTTTCATATGTTAGGTCTTTTGAATTAATCTTTCTATTTCTCATGATACTTTTTACCCACCCAAAAGTAAAGATGAGGAAATGAAAGAAAAATCATCTGTATCAGCCCCTGCATGAACACAACTCCCACTTGACGTATAGGGATTATGTGATAATATTTCAGTCATATCTCATATGGATCGGAAAGGGTGTTGAACCATGTCAAAGAAACGATTAGATCATGTTGGTATTGTTGTCCGGGACCTAGAAGCTACAATCGCCTTCTATACATCCGTAGTCGGACTAGAACTAAAGGATCGCCTGACCCATACGAATGGCGTCATCCAGCTGGCGTTCCTCGGATTTAACGGCAGCAACGAGACGGAAGTCGAGCTTATTCAGGGATACAGCGACACGCTGCCAGCGGAGGGCACCGTTCATCATTTTGCAGTCAGCACGGATAACATTGAAGAGGAATATGCCCGGGTTCAAGGACTTGACGTTCCTCACTTGGACGAGGAGATCGTGACGCTCCCGAATGGTTTCCGTTATTTCTTCGTGCATGGTCCCGAAGGGGAATGGATTGAGTTCTTCCAGCGCTAACCTCTACGTAGAAGCCTTTTTCAAATACTTTATCTCGTGAAAGGTTCATAGGATCAATTAATCCTTCCCATTGCATAAGTGTTCTAAGCAAAGACCTGCCTCGTTCATACCTCTTCGAACTAGACAGGTCTGGTGTGTTAGGACTATAATAGCGGATGTAATGATCGAAACTTCATAAATACCGGGGGAGCTGGGATATGGCCGGCTGAGAGTGTATCCGATATGATACTGACCCTTACACCTGATCTGGGTAATGCCAGCGTAGGAAGCCCATGTTTGCGGCAGCTATTTATTTGCCGTGGTATACACTTACGCCGTCATGCGTCCTGATATCATCAGGGCGTTTTTTTTGTGGAGTTGCGAGGTAATAGAAAGAGAACTCAAAGGAGAGAAGAAACGATGAAGAAGGGAAGATGGATTCCGCTGCTTCTCGCTTGCGTCCTGCTTATGGTCGCGTCCGGATGCGGTACAAACGGACAGAACAAGAAGACAGGTGCCGAAGGCGAAGGCAGTCAGACTTCCGAGAAACTCCGTGACGTGCAGCTGATGCTCGATTGGTCCGCCAATACGAATCACACCGGCCTGTATGCAGCGAAGGAGCTTGGGTATTATGAGGAAGAAGGGCTTAATGTCCAGATCGTCCAGCCGGGAGCAGGCGGTACGGATACACTGGTCGCATCCGGAAACGTGCCGTTTGGCATCAGTTATCAGGAAGGCGTAACGCTGGCCAGAACCCAAGGCTTGCCGCTCGTTTCCATTGCAGCGATCATTCAGCATAATACGTCCGGCTTTGCCGCCCCCAAGGACAAAGGCATCGTGAAGGCAGGCGATTTTGAAGGAAAATCCTATGGCGGCTGGGGCTCGCCTGTGGAGGAGGCCGTCATGAAATCCATCATGGAGATCGATGGCGCCGATGTCAGCAAGGTGAATATGGTCAATATGGGCGATGCTGATTATTTTACGGCCGTCAAACGCGACATTGATTTTGCCTGGATCTTCTATGCTTGGACGGGGATTGAAGCTGAGCTTCGCAATGAACCGCTTGACATGATTTATGTGAAGGACTACTCCGAGCAGCTTGATTATTACACACCAGTGATCGTGACGAACGAGAAGCTGATCCAGGAGGACCCCGAGCTTATCAAAGCGTTCATGCGGGCGACTTCAAAAGGATACGACTATGCGATTCAACATCCTGAAGATGCCGCAGCTCTGCTTACGAAGGCGGTTCCTGACCTGGATGCCGAACTGGTTCTCGCCAGCCAGAAATGGTTGAGCCCCCGTTATCAGGATGATGCATCCCGCTGGGGCGAACAGAAAGCCGAAGTATGGTCGGGATATGCAGACTGGATGTTTGAGCGTAAGCTGCTGGAGAAGGAACTTGACGCGGACCGCGCATTCACCAATGATTTTTTACCGGAGCAGCCATAAGGCTATTTTTATTTAAAAAGAAGAAAGTCGGCCTTTGCAAAAGGCTGCCTTTCTTCCAATACATTATAGCTTGCACGAAAGGATGAGTTTACATGGCGAATACACTTTTGAGCATTCAAGTGATACCGAGAACGCCAAACGGGGCCGACAGCATCCCTTATGTAGATGAAGCGATTAAGGTCATTCAGGAATCAGGCGTGAAATACGAGGTTCATGCACTCGAAACGACCATGGAAGGTGAGCTCGCCGAGCTGCTCAAGATCGTGGAGCGCATGCATGAAGCGCTGGTGAATGCGGGAAGTCCCAGCATCATATCCCAAGTTAAAATCGCTCATCATCCCAGCGGCATCAGCATGGATAAGCTGACTGAGAAATACCGTCCATGAGAAGCTGGTGGAGTTCGGTTTGGCCGCCCGTTGTGGCGGTCCTCTTCTTTTTGGTGGTATGGCAGGCCGCAGTATCTATATTCGACATTGAACCTTTTATTCTGCCTGCGCCGACGGCCATCGGGCATGAGGCCGTTACCGGAGCTTCCGGTCTCTTCCAGCATACAGCGGCCACCCTGCAATTAACCTTGGTCGGATTTATGATCGGTACGGCGATCGGCCTAGTCATCTCGCTGGCACTGCACATGGTTCCTTTTCTCAAAACCGCTCTTTATCCACTTCTTATTCTTAGCCAGAATGTGCCGACAATCGCCCTAGCCCCGCTTCTCATGATTTGGTTCGGCTTCGGCATGCTGCCCAAGGTTATCGTGATTACGCTGGTCTGCTTCTTCCCCGTCGCTGTTGCGGCACTGGACGGACTGGCCCGTACTGACCGAACCATGATGAACTACATGCAGATGGCGGGGGCTACCTCTTGGCAAATTTTCAGCAAGCTGGAGCTGCCGCATGCCCTTCCCTCCATCTTCTCCGGGATTCGAATTGCGGCCACCTATTCGGTCATGGGTGCGGTTATCGGGGAATGGATCGGCTCGGACCGGGGAATCGGTTACTACATGATGCTGCAAAAATCCGGCTACCGCACGGATCGGGTGTTTGTTGCCATCCTGGTCATCGTCCTGCTCAGCCTGCTGATGGTGCTGCTGATCACTCTGCTGGAGAAGCGGCTCATCCGCTGGAATCGAAAAGGTTGAGTCTCCGTGAATAGACGTAACGAATCTTATATGATAGGAGGCCATTTGTCGATATGACACATCAAGTACCCCTGACGGTCCAGGACGGGGCTGACCCGTCGGCTGCGTCGGTCTCAACCGCACCTGCCCTCGAGGTTCGCACCCTTCGAAAAACCTTCCGCGACCGGCGCAGCGAAGTGCATGTGCTGGATGGCCTTTCGCTTCAAGTACAACCCGGGGAATTCGTCTCCTTAATCGGTCCCTCAGGCAGCGGAAAGAGCACTCTCTTCCATATCATTGGGGGGTTAACAGCTCCGGATGCAGGCTCTGTCCTCATGGACGGTCAGGACGTGACCGGGGAAAAAGGCCGCATCGCCTATATGCCTCAACAGCCGGCCCTATTCCCTTGGCGTACGGTGGAGGACAATGTGCTCCTTCCCGAGGAGCTGAGAGGCACCTCGAAAGCCGCTGCCAGGGAACATGCCCGCAGCTGGATGGAACGCGCCGGACTCAGCGGCTTCGAAAAGGCCTATCCGCACACCCTCTCTGGCGGAATGCAGCAGCGGGCGGCTTTTCTTCGCGCACTGATGAGTCCGCAGGAAGTTATGTGCCTGGACGAACCGTTCAGTGCATTGGATGCGTTAACGCGCAGCGATATGCAGCGCTGGCTGCTCGATATCTGGGAGGATACGCGCCGTTCGGTGCTGATGATTACCCATCATATCGAGGAGGCGCTGCTCCTCTCGGACAGTATCTATATCCTATCAGCACGGCCCGGAACCATCTTGAAACGGGTAGAAGTCCCTTTCTCCCGCCCGCGCCGGGAAAACATCCTGATGGATCCGTCCTTCATCGCATTAAAAACCGAAATTTCCGCCATCATGCGGGAAGAACAGCACAAGCGCTGACCGATGAAGGCCAGCGTAATACATACATCCATGATGGGCAAAGCGCTTCGTGGAAGCTTGCAAGCGAGGAGATGTAACCATGAAATCATTCATGCAGAATGAAGCGAATTCCCCCCTGATCGACACTCATATTCATCTGGACAGTTATTCGTTATCCGATCAACAAGCAATTCTCGCGGACATCCGCCATCATGAGGTTCAATCCGTCATCTCTGTCTCCATGCATCTGACTTCCTGCAAGCGAAACCTGGAGCTGGCCAGGCAGTACGGACTGATGGTGCGGCCGGCTTTCGGTTATCATCCGGAGCAGCCCCTCCCTTCCTCTGACGAAACCGAAGGGCTGCTGGATTGGATGGCAGAGCATGCCGATGAGATGGTTGCCGTAGGAGAGGTGGGTCTCCCCTATTACGCCAGGCTGGAGGCTGAATCGGAAGGCCGTCCCTGGGATAACCGCCCTTACGCCTATCTGTTGGAGCAATTTATAGCTTTTGCTAAGAAGCATCATAAACCGGTCATTCTGCACGCTGTATATGAAGATGCGGATATCGCATGTGATCTGCTCGAAAAATACGGCGTCACTCGTGCCCATTTTCATTGGTTTAAGGGCTCCCGTGACACCTTGCAGCGAATGGCGGGCAACGGATACTATATTTCCTTTACGCCCGACATCCTCTATGAGGAAGAAATTCGTGCTATGGCATGTAGGTATCCGGATCACCTCGTCATGACCGAAACCGATGGACCTTGGCCGTTCGAAGGTCCGTTCACCGGACAGATGACCCATCCTCGGATGACGGCTTCTGTGGCTTCGGCATGGGCTGAGCTTAAGGGGCTGTCCATACTTGAGGCCCGCAGGATTTTATATGAGAATGCCGCGAGACTTTACGGTCTATAAGAAAGAATCTTCATGCAGTTCAAGTCGGTTGCTTAGGCAATCGGCTTGTTCTCTTTAAGAAGAAATCGGTTATATTGATTAATCAACTCATCAAGCACAATCGATTGTCTGAGGACTTTAGGATGATTAAAATCACGATACCGCTGCTTCATCTTATGAAGTTTATGCCGTTCTTGCTCGATATTAAACTTTATGCCTTCCTTCGTTTCCATGACTTTATATCCTCCCCTCATGTAATATTTTATGCTTTAATGTAAAATTATAGGATGTTTAATATTAGACATCAGAAATATGACATGGAGGGGCTTCTTTCTGTTATTCACGCCAAAAAACCACAATGCCAACCGCAGCATTGTGGTTTTTTGGTTCCATTATTTAACGTACTTATTTAACATACTTCTCCTGATATGCCTTTGACATCTCGTCTGTAATTTCCTTCATCTTCGGGTCACTCTTGATTGTTTCGATCAGTTTATCGTACGATTCAACCGGTTCTTTGCCCGTGATGACCATGACCCGCATATCCTCCACTTTCTTGGAAAGCTCGGGATAGTATTTGTTGTAGGCTTCCGAATACAGCTCTCCCGAAGGATTCGGAACCTTGACCGTCTTGCGCTCTGTGACGATCTCTACGTTCCGCTCATATACTTCATCCGGCATCCCTACCGCACTGATAGCCATATCGTCGCTGACGAGGTGAATCATATTGTTCAAGTTGCCGTCACCCGTCTTATCCACGGCGGCCTGCGGCGTTGCAACCTTCTTCCCGTTCTCCACATTGTAATGGACCCCTTCAATTCCGTAGGTCAACATTTCATTGCCTTCTTGACTATAACCATAGTCGAAAAACTCGAGGATTTTCTTCACTTTCGCCTCCGGCACTTTCTTCGGAATCAGGTATACTCCATAATACGGCGATCCTGAAGGCGTATACTTCACCCCGTTTGCATTCTCCAAATAAGCAAGCGGCATCAGATCCGCCTTGGGATCAACGCCCTTCACGGCTTCGCCGGTCACCCAGGCATGGTTCATGGACATGCCCCCTACCCCTGCCTTGGCGCTTCGCATCGTATCCATTACCTGCGAGAACTTCATGATAGCGAAGTCTTTGGGGAACAAGCCCTCATCATATGCTTTTTTGATCCACAGCATGGCCTCCCTAGACTCGTCCGACGTCATAATCGGAGTCAGGGTATTATCGGGTTGAAGCTTCCAGGACCCTTGCGTTTCATTAAATATATTATAAATATAGGCGAGTGCGCTCGGATTAGCGGCATACGGGATCTCATCCGCCTGTCCATTACCATTCGGATCCTGTTCCTTAAAAGCCTTTAACACGTTATGGAACTCATCCAGCGTTTTGGGCGTTTCCAGCTGAAGGGCATCCAGCCAGTCCTTGCGGATCATCGGGAACACTCCGCCGCCATAGCTAGGATAATAACGAGGAATGACGATGTTCTTGCCATCCACCTTGGTGATTTCCCACATTTCCTTCAATTCTTCGCGGTTCAAATTCGGATAGTCTTTAAGAAACGGTGTCAGATCCCAGAAAACTCCCTGCTTCAGCATTTTCTGCAGCTGCGGGTTCTGCAACGTCTCCACGAAAGTAACCTCTGGAAGATCGCCGGATGCAAGCATGACATTGATCTTCTCTTCGGCCGTGGACGGCGACAGCCACGTAATATTCAGCTTGGTATTGGTGCGTTTCTCGAGCTCTTTCCATAGTGCATTGGTGTTGTCTATGAATTCGGTGGCATAATTCAGGGTCTGTATCGTAATACTTGTAGGTTCACTGCTGTCTGTTCCGCCTCCGTTGTCGCTCGGTGCACTTCCGTTACGGCTGCCGCATGCGCTAAGCAAGAGCGAGCTTGCCAAGAGCAGCACCCCCGACATTTTTAAAAATGACTTGCCCGGCTTGGTTTCCATTCTTTTCATCATTAGACCTCCCTTATAATGATACCTCTCTCCTGACTGATCATGATGTCAGATAAACCGTATATCGATTCATTCCTTGACAGAGCCTACCATCGCTCCTTTGGCGAAGTGCTTCTGCAGGAATGGATACACTAACATGATCGGCACGGTTGCAATAACGACCGCCGCCATCTTCAACGTTTCCGTTGGAACGGGACGATTCACTTGGAAGGCGAATCCGCCGCCGCTTCCGGATCCCATCGTCGTTGGATCCACAAGCATATTTTGCAGCAATACTTGCAGCGGCCACATCTTCTGGTCGTTAATAAACATCAGTGCGTTGAAATACGTATTCCAATAACCGACCGCAAAGAACAATCCGAAAGCGACCAGCGCCGGCAGCGACAGAGGCAAAATAATTCTCCAGAATACGCCGATATCATTCGAACCGTCAATCATCGCGGCTTCCTCCAGACTTTCCGGAATGCTGTCGAAGAATCCCTTCATGAGCAGCACATACCATGCGCTGGTCAAGCTCGGCAGGATAAGCGACCAGATGCTGTCAATGAGTCCCACATTACGAACCACCAAATACAGCGGCACCAATCCCGGCGTGAAGAGAAAGGTGATTAGGATCATAATCATGATTGCTTTGCGAAACCGCAGGCGTTTACGGGACACCGCATAAGCCAAGCCCCCGGTAACGAGCAGACTGAGCAGCGTGCCGACCGTAGCCAGGAACACACTCACGGAAATCGAGGTGACAAACAGTCCGTTGGAGAGTAAATGCTTATAAGCATCCAGCGTCCAAACCCGCGGCCATAATATCAGGCTTCGTTGATAATACTCCACCGGATCGGTAAACGACAAAATAACGGTATAATAAATCGGAAATATCGTTGCCAAACCGATGATCAGCAGCAGTCCGTTATTCACAAGACCGAACAGCCTGGTTTTCCATCCTTTCTCATGCATGCTTTTATTCCTCCTTGTCTCCACCCATCCTTTAGTACAAGCTTTCTTGACCGTAACGCCTCGCCAGCCGGTTGGCCGTAACCACCAGAATGACGCCGACAATCGATTTGAACAATCCGATAGCCGTACTGTAACTGAACTCTCCCTGCCGAATCCCCACCCGGTATACATAGGTATCGAACACTTCAGCTACATTGGTAACAGGTGCATTCATCATCAGATATATCTGTTCGAATCCCGTATCCAGAATCGTTCCCAGACGGAGGATCAACAGAATCAAGATCACGTTGCGCATCGCGGGCAGGGTAATATGCCACATCCGTCTCATACGGCCCGCGCCGTCCATGACGGCTGCTTCATATAACTGCGGGTCCACACCGGCGATGGCCGCGAGAAAGATAATGGTTCCCCACCCGACTTCCTTCCAGATGGATTGTCCCGTCAGCATCCCCCAGAAGTAGTTGGGGTTGGAGAGAATATCGATCGTCTCCCAATCCATCGAGATGAGCCACTTATTAAACAAGCCCTCCGATTGCGAGAACATGAGGTACGTAAGGCCATAGATCAATACCCATGATAAAAAATGGGGGATATACACCAGAGACTGAATGGTCCGCTTATAGAAGGAATTTCGCACTTCATTCAGCATCAAAGCTAAAATGATCGGTGCCGGGAAAAAGAAAATCAAGCTCAGAAAACTGATCGCCAGCGTATTGCGCAGCAGCATCCAGAAATCATCGTTGGAGAAGAACCGGGTGAAATGCTCGAATCCTACCCAGGGGCTTCCAAGCACTCCAAAGTATGGTGAATACTCCTGGAAGGCAATCACGAGATTCGTAATCGGAATATATTTGAAAATGATAAAAAAGATCAGACCCGGCAAGGCCAGCACGTACAAATACTTGTCGCGCACAACATCCGACCATATCCTCCCCCACTTCGTTTTGGATTTCACGGGAATGGGGGGGCCCCCGCTTCCTTTTGCCGACTGAACGGTTTCTTGTGCTTTCATCGATACTCCCTCACTTTCAGCCTTGTCATCTCGTTCAACATACCGTTCACGGAATGTAGTCCTAATGTAAACGGTTGCAGGATTCCCTGCAATTCCACTTTTTTTCCGTCGGCTCCAATCCCCCTCCCATTCGATGCACGGCACAGGGAAAGCTTGGTCTCTACGGCATTGTGGAACCTTTCGTTTCCTTGTATTGCACTTTTTTTCCACGGCAAACGAACGTCCGATTCGGTTAATCGGTCACGTTGACTCGAACTCGATTAGGAAGATATGATCTTTTCAACTCATCCACTCATTCGCTATGATAGTATGTAATCATTTTACCGGCTCGCTTCGATCAAGCCTTTGATTTGTCTATGCCAACAGGGGGTTAAAGTAATGAGGCAACAGAATCCTGAATCCGTTTTCAAAGGTATTATGTATTGGAGAAGCATCGCGCTTGCCGTTTTGTTAACATGCCTCCCCATCTCGGCCATAACGGCCGTTTACCTTTATGTGGGCAACCAGCATATGATTAACCAATATCAGCAGCGGAACGAAGAAGCCTTGGTTGACGCTGCGCGACAAGTAGACGAGCAATTCACCCAATTGGTCCACTACGCCCTCAATATGGTGGTGAAGCCCCATTTCAAGCCTTCGTTGTCTGATATGGACTTTGTATCGAATATCGAGGAGACGAACGAGCTGTTCAATACACTGAACCTGGTGGAGAATGCTGATCCGCTGGTGGATCAGGTCTATCTCTATATCAAAAAGCAAAATAAAATCATGGAGCCTGATCTCGGCCTGCGGACGCTGGATCAGGAACAGGATGCGTTAAACTTCAACAGGCTCATGGAAGGAGATACGGACATGTTCTGGGTCCACGACCTGGAGCGGCCTTTTAACAAGGATAAATCCTCTCACGCGCTCGTCATGCGACTTCCCTTCAACGGTCATACGCCCTACGGCGCGATCGTCATCTATATTGATCCGTCGAAACTGCACGTCATTCGCAATAGCGAGAATCTCTCGTTCCTGCTGGACGACCATGGTCACGTCATCGGAGAGTCGGGGATGAGCCGCAGCATGCCGAAGGCGATGAGCGCGATTCAGGAACAGCTGAAGCTACCGGAGAATGCCCGGAGTGCGAATCATCTGCGATTGAAGGTTCCGGTCGACCAGGATGTATTACTGGTGAATACCGTTCAATTCGAAAAAATGCAGCAAAGTTGGACCTATGTTTCCGGCACGCCGCAATCGAAAATCATTGCTCCAACGAAGCCGTATACTCATATCATCCTGATTTGCTTTGCTTTTGCGCTTGCGGCATCACTGGCTGTAAGCTGGTTTGCCTCTAAGAGCATGTATCGTCCTATAAGCAAGATGCTAAATATGATTGGCGGCGATCAGGCCAAACCGAGCGCGCGATACAATGAGCTTGATTACATTGAACACGAGTGGAAGCAGTACCGGTTCTCGCACGATACGCTTCAGAACCAATGGCAGCGGTCCCTGCCCACGATCAGAGAGGCTTATATCAATCAATTCTTGAGCGGACAAGCCGCCCACCTGACGGAGTCCGAATATGTGCTCAAGCTGCAAGAGATGGATCTTGACATTACCCATAAACAGTTCTCGGCCATCGTGCTTCAGCAGCATACCCACGGGGAGGATCGGACACCTCTGACGGAAAACGATCAGCATCTTCTCACGTATGCTGCTTTGAACGTGATTCAGGAGCTGGCAGAGGACATAAGCGCATATATACATCCCATTAACTTCTTCGACGGCTCCTTCGGCGTCATCTTGATCGTTCCGGCTTCCCATCAAGCCGATGAACAATCGCGTTTGATGAAGGAGCTGTGCGATCAGATCATGCGGGCGTTGCGCGATACGCTCCGCATGTCGGCAACCATCGTATTGGGCGGACCAAGCTCAACCTGGACCGATGTTCCCCATATTCTCGAACAGGCCAAGCGGGCGCTGCATTACCGGTCCTTCGACGCAGGCAGTCAGCTGCTGGAAGCAGAAACCGTGCTTTCCCAGAAAAACGACTGGATCGACTTCCCGCTGGAATTGGAGCAGGATTTCATTCATACCTTGAATCTTGGGCTTCAGGGGGATGCGCTGCGTTCCCTAAGCCGCTTCGTAACGGCGCTTCAGGCCGGGGGAGGCTCGGAGTGGCATGTCCACCATGGCCTCATGCGGTTAATCACAAGCGTTCACCGGTCTATGCTGCAGGCTGGCTTAAATCCATATCAGGTGTACAATTTCTCCAATCTGCAGGAACAGTTGTCCCTGCTTCGGGATCCGAAGGCCTGCGTGACCTGGTTTCAGAAAGAAATTATCGAACCCTACCTCGATCAGTTAACAAAGAACTTCAACAGCTCCATGAAATCGCTGGTCGAAAACGTGCTGGAGCAAATCGAGCAAAACGGGATGCAGGATTTGTCCCTGGATGCCATGGCCATGGAAGCCGGCGTCAGTGTATCCCAGCTGAGCAAAGCGTTCAAGCAGATGACGGGCACGAATTATATAGACTATCTGACAACCGTGCGCATGAACCGCTGCAAAGAATTGCTGCTGACCACCGATCTTCGCATTCACGAGATTGCGGAGGCCGCCGGATATCAGCCTCCCTACTTCAATCGTATGTTCAAGAAGCTTGAAGGGATTACGCCCGGACAATACCGTCAGCAGGGCATCGGCAAATAAATCAGCATGTCATCCTGATCAGTAATCTCCATATAAAAGAAGACCGCTGAAAAAAGGGCTGTCCCCAGGTCCGTATTTCACGACCTTTTGGGACAGCCCCTTTTTTATGAGCTATGACTTACGTTCAAGCGTCGTACATGGCGGCACGATTAGCGCCGACGAGTCATCCAAGCATGCTCCGAACCACGCATCGTGCGCACAGGGAGCAGTGCGCACGATGTATAAAATAGTTGCGAATGGTGGCGGACAAGAGGTCCGTTATTCCCCGAATAAGGCTCTCATGTTTCGGATTATATGCTACTTAACGGAACGTGTGTCCGATAGATCCTGCAAAAACGAGCCCATAGCGCAAATAACGGATCTGAGGTCCGATACTGCTATCGCCGTACTGCAACTCGTTCCGGCTTGCGGCTTGGAAGCTACGGTTAAACTTGCGGTGCACTGCTCGCCTCCTACGCCACCAATCCCACATCAGCCAGGCTTGGGTTCGTGGCTGGCTGATGTGGGATGGGGTCCGAGGCGGGGCTTGGTTCCGACGCCGGCTGGCGGGGGATGGGATCCGAGGCGGGGCTTGGTTCCGACGCCGGCTGGCGTGGGATGGGGTCCGAGGTCGGGCTTGGTTCCGAACTAGGCTTGGGTTCATGCAAGGCCTAGTTTCGGGGCCGGCCTAGTTTCGAGGCCGAGCTTAGTTCCTAGAGCCGCGCCCCGTAGTATTCCCCACGAGAGCAGCCGTATCAGCATGATGATCGGGGTCTGCAGGTTCGCAGCACGTATCTCGAGAGCGCTGTACCCGCTTTCTCTATTCATGTCTAACGCCCCATGAACCCCTTCCCCTTCAGGAAGTCCTTCATGTGCAGCCTTACCGGCTCTGCCAGGCGTTTAGCCATAAGCGCCGACCACGGTGTGTTGTTTTTGCCATGGGTACGCAGGGACAAGTATTCGGAAGAGGTTCGATCGTAGTTCTTCACTTCTTCTACAGCCGCACGATTGTAGCTGTCGCGGTGCAGAACAGCCTCCACCGGAAGCCGAGGACGAAGCCCCGGCTCCTGATCCGGGTAACCCAGGCACATGCCAAATACCGGATAGACCAAATCCGGGAGCTCCAAAGCCTCGGAGAACTCAGCAATGGAGTTACGGACCCCGCCTATATACACGATGCCAAGACCAAGCGATTCCGCGGCGATCGCGGCATTCTGCGCAGCCAAAGCGGCATCCACCGTCGCCACGATGAAATTCTCGGTCGAATCTTCATACATCTCTTGATCAACCACGTGCGCCTCTGCGCTTTTTTTCAAACGATACAGATCCGCGCACCACACCAGAAATACCGGGCATTCCACAATATACGACTGATTTCCCGCTAAAGCGGCCAACCGCTGCTTCTTCTCTTGAGAGGTAACGGCAATTACGCTGTATGCCTGGACGTTGCTTGAGGTTGATGCCATCTGACCTGCTGCCACAACGGTCCTAAGCTGCTCCTCTGACACGGGTCGATCCGAATATTTACGAATCGATCGATGGTTCATCAGAAGCGATATGGTATCATTCATCGGGGTATCCACTCCTTAGGCTGAAAGCATTGTTCCATCTATTATGAAACTTCGGCTTGGGCAGTGCAAGTTCACGCGATAGGTGACACCGCGCAAAAAAGCCGGCTTGCTGTCGATCGCCTTCAGCAGCCGGCTCCTATTTTAGCCAAAGCTCATGGCCTTGGATTATTCCAGGGAATGTTCGTTAGGACACGATATCGTAGCCTTGCTCTTCAATTGCTTCTTTTAATGCTTCAAGGCTGACCTTGTTTTCGTCGTATTCGATAGCCACTGTATTGGATGCAAGATCGACTTTACCGGAAGCTCCCGCATTCTTCAGTGCGCCTTCCACCGAGTTCACGCAATGGTTGCAGGACATGCCTTCCACTGTCAATGTCACTTGTTTCATGCTGTCGTCCTCCTATCATATAATGTTGTACCATTCAACCTTACTATACCCCCCATAAGTATGTAAAGCTCAAGAATTTGCTTCTTTCTGCAACAGAAACACGAAAAAAGTAGGAAGATTTATCCTTTTAATCTGTTATAATGTACATAATTCATTAGATTCATACAGGAAGGGACAAGCTTTTTATCATACTTCCTTAGTTTTTTTATAAAATTTGATTTTTGTTGAAGGAATTACCAATTTGCTGTCGAACTATCTTAATAACAGAGATAATGAACTATGAAAGTAGGAATTCTATCATGGTATTTGACGGCATTATACTCGGGTTAATTGTCGGGCTGATACGTGGCGGACTCCGTCATGGACTGCAGCAATTCAGTAAGATTCGTCTGAAGGGCGGCTTAATCTTCCCCATACTCCTGATTGTGCAACTGCTCATATTCCGCTTTCAAGTGAACTCTGATTGGTTGGCAGCCGCAAGCGGCTACGTCTTTATGTTCATCTACGTTGCCGGCATGATCTTTCTCTGGATGAACCGGGATCAGAAAGGTTTTGGCAGCATCTTGGCAGGTGTCTTTCTGAATTTCCTTGTCATGGCAGTGAACGGTGGCAGAATGCCCGTTTCCATGGGTGCAGCTTCCGTGCTGGATCCTGTTTATATGGACATGCTAGTGGATGCCACAGCTACTACCAAGCACTATCTGATGGACGCCTCTACCCGCCTGCCGTTCCTGGGAGACATTATACCATTATCCCCGCCGTACCCAAGAACACAGGTTATCAGTATCGGAGATATTATCATGAACTTCGGCATATTTCTCTACATTCTAAATCTCATGACCGTGGGGAAGAATACCGCCAACGTGCAAACATTAGGAACCAAATCCGATACCAATGAACGTGTGGAACCGCAAAATTAATCATACATCATGCCACCTGGAAAGGAGGGAGAACTGTGAAGAAAACTGATAAAATCAAGTATTCCCGCATCGTATTGAATGCGATCATCGTTGCTTCTGTTGTTGTCGCTCTGACTTCCGGTTACAGATTCGGATAATAGACTTCCATAAAAACAGGCTGGAAAATTCAGCCTGTTTTTTTATATCTTTTTCGTTGTTTTGCATCGCAATATACCTTAAAATGTGGAGAATACACCATTGATTTTATTGAGGAGAAATCATTTATGTCCATATTAAAGCGTCCTAGATTCTCTCGAGACTTAGCGGGACAGCTGTATTTTGTTTTTCTTTCTCTTCTGGGCTGTTCAACCTTCCTGTTGGTGCAACAAGGGGAGATTTTCCATTATACTCCTTCACAGTGGGTATGGGTCTATGCGATGTTAGGCGCCGCCCTCATCTTAAATTACTTCACCTTCCAGCTGCCGCCAGAGGGTAATTTACAGTCTATGGATTCCTCTGTTTACCTGGCGTGTATCTTTATATATGGAGCACCGTTTGCGCTGTCTGTCATCCTGTTTGTCTCCCTTACCATGGCGCTGTACGACAGAAAAATCCCCTTCTGGAAGCATTTTGTTAATTTCTCTGTGTATACCGTGATGATTGTCGGGTCCTCCTTCATTTTCAAAATGGCAGGCGGACAAGCTGGCCCTATTCACAATGATCAATTTGGTGCGTATCTTGCAGCGTTGGTTGTTTATTTTGTTATCAACGTATTCCTTGTCGGTTTCTACTATTACCTTCTATACAAAGGATCGTTATATGATATTTTGAAAACCTTCATAAAAGATACACTGCTTGTATACCTTAGTACGCTCATTCTTTCGCTGGTTCTCTCCATACTCATCGTACATAACGGCGTGTTCGGACTAACCTTGTTTATAGGACTCAGCGTGATGCTGTCCTATTCTTTCAAACAGCTCTTCACAATGTATAAACAGGTACAGGAAAAAGCAATCAAGGATCAACGGACGAGCCTGTATAATCACAGTTATTTCGAAAGTTTACTGGAGGACGAGATCAAGAAAGCCAAGGCCAATGAGACGCCATTGTCGCTGGCCATGATCGATATCGATGATTTCAAGAAATACAACGATCAATTCGGTCACCTGAAAGGGGACATGCTGCTCGGATTTCTCGGCAATTACCTCAAGGTGGAATCCGAAACGGCTGAAGTGGTGGCCTCTCGTTTCGGCGGTGAGGAATTCACGATTCTAATGCCGGGTTACGATGACAACAAAGCACGTTCCTTCATTAACAGGCTCCGCAAAAAATTGAACGATACCTATTTTGACGGCGTTGAGATATTCCCATCCGGGTGCCTCTCCTTCTCTGCCGGCGTTGCGTCCTATCGGATTGACATCCATGACAAGTCACAGCTCGTCGAGCTTGCCGATCAGGCGCTGTACTATGCCAAGAAGCAGGGCAAGAATAATGTACACGTATACGGGAGCGGCGCCGAAAAAGAATCCGAGATCGACTTCGCGGAGGACGTCCGCGATATTGAGCAGCAGCTGAAGCTGTTCTTGTATAAAGATGTGGATACGTTCAAACACTCCAAACGGGTATTCCGCTATGCCATGGACATCAGCGAAGTGCTCGGGCTTGATAGTGTGGAACGACGCAATTTCGTACTCGGTGCACTCATTCACGATATCGGCAAGCTTGAGATTCCTTGGGGGATCTTGAACAAACGGGACAAGCTCACGGCCGGTGAATGGGAAACCGTCAAACGGCATGTCAGCTGGGGTAAACGCATCGCGGAAACGAACGAGAAGTTCAAGGAACTGGTTCCTTATATTGAATTACACCATGAAAGATACGATGGCGGGGGATATCCGCACGGCTTCAAGGGCAGCCAAATCCCCAAACTGTGCCGGATGCTGACCATTATCGATTCCTTTGACGCGATGACAACGGAACGACCTTACCAAAAAACGAAAACCTTCGAGGAGGGAATTGAGGAATTGCTCCGCTGCTCAGGCACGCAATTCGATCCGGAGCTTGTTGAGCTGTTTATTCGTTATTTAAGACTCAAAGCAGAAGCACAGCAGCAGCCTGCAGCCGGTTCGGAGACGTCTTAAAGAGACCGATGCCCCTCCTATTATCACCTCTACATGTTTGATACTTCCCCAAATAAGGTATAAAGGTAGTATCACAACGATAAATGAGGTGAGAAACGGTGACTGACAAGAAAAAGGATCTCCCGCTTTACAACGGTCCCGGCAACATGGATCACCCTGAACAATACCCGACGGAACAAGAAAGCCTGTTCGATCAACATGAGAGCGAACAGCATGTGGACCCGATTCCGATGGAAGACGCCAGACTGGAGCGCCAGGAAGAGAAGCAGCGGGACGGGACGTCAAAGAAGCGTTCATCCAGTAATGATAAGTATCACAGCGGCTTTTAAAAGTGGGACTGACCTTATCACTGCAGCGTAACTTGAACTTATGGGCTCCGTTTTAGCGGAGCCTTTTTATTTCACCTTTTTTTCTTTAATATAGAAGAGGATGAATGCGGATTTAAACCTAGAGATTATATAAAGAGTGGAGTGGACCCTTTGTTTTCCATATGGACGTTAAACCGTGTGCAGCGAAGGATGCTGCTGATACTGATTGCAGCGGTTCTGGTTATGTCATGTCTGCTGGTTCTTACCGGTCTTCATGAACGTTCCCCGAGCATAAGCAGCGTGATCGAAGAACGATATATCCAAAGTGCGGCCATGATCAGCCACCCCGGTGGAGACCTGGAAGACCATGCTTCCAGCGTCATGCCCGGTGTGCCGCTTATGATTGCCGGACTTACCGCCTTATTCGGAAGCATGGATGCCGCCCTGATTGCCTACCAGCTCCTTCAATGCGTCTTCCATGCATTTTCCGTATACTTGGTTTTCGTACTGTCCCGCTACATGTTTAATACGCGAATCGCTTTTCTGTCATGCATGATCTACGCTCTGTTCTGGCCGGCCTACGGTGCAGTCCGGCTAATCCTGCCGGATACGACCATGCAAACCTTAATGCTTCTTCTGGTCTGCGCCGTCATCGGAGCGCTTGAATTGAAGCAGGCTGGCTGGTACGCAGCTGCCGGCGCGCTTACAGCGCTTATGGCTTGTTACAACCTTCAAGCGCTGCTGTATCCGGTATTGTTCATTGCCTTTTGGATCAAGTACCGCAGTCCGATCAAAATCGTAACCGGCGGGCTCCTTCTTATTAGCGCAGGTTATTTGCTCATCTTATCTCCATGGTGGCTGAACATCCCGCTTTTCAATCGTTTGATGTATATGTCCGGTCCGTGGAACCTTGCCTCGCTGTGGCTGGAATCGAGATACATCGAAGGCAACCCTTTGGTTCATCTCTTCCGGAGCATATATGCCGGCCGCACCTCCAAATATGCGGCAGCGATCGGAAACGAGGAGGCCAGAAAGGTTGTGCAATCCGCATTGGACGCCGTCCGTCTCCTCATGCTGTTTGCCGGGACTGCCGGCGTCATCTGGTCGGTTTGGAAATACCATCTGAAACGGCAGCTCCCGGTGCTTCTGACGCTGCTGTATTTTATTGCCGCCGAATGGTTGGTTCCGAGCCTGGACGGCACCGGATTTCCCTATGCGGTCTTCCTGCTGCTCTACGCGGCATTTCTCGCGGACAAAGCGATTATCTATGCCCATAAGACCCGCCTGCTTCGCAAGTAAGTTTCAACGCGAAGCCTGTCATTCCATCATCATGTAACTTTTGCGCCTGAAAGCACTTTATCTTGTGCCTTCAGGCGTTTTTTTCACGTTGTTATAGAACCTTTCAGGCTGATGAAACGTCTATATTATATCTTCGTTTTCATATATCCCTGTCAAGAGAGGTGTCAGGTATGAAAATAAACCGTAAATTTATCGCCATTCTCAGTATCGCTGTGGCCAGCGTTCTGACGGTAAGCATCATACTCTTCTTCACGGATGCTTCGAATCGCTCGGGCCAGCATCATCGCATGAACGACAACATGAACGGACAGGCGCTGGTTCAAGTCGGCTCCACCTACATCACGCATACCCATCTAACTGCCTATAAGAACAACCTCGCGCATAGCACCGCGCCCCTCCCTGATGACGCTACGCTCCTTAAAGAAATGGCAACGAAGGAATTGATGCTTCAATTGGCCAACGAACAAGGCGTTGCGGCGAGTCTGGAGGATGGTATTCAAAGGGCCAAGGAGCTTCGGAAGACGCTCGAAACCCAGCCGCGGCAGGTGCAAGAACAGCACTTGCGCATACTGGATACGATGGGCATCAGCGAAGATCAATACTGGGAAGACTACTCCTCGCCGGAATATCGGGATATGCTATCGATCGAGCGATTAGTGAATAAACTGACGACGGATATCAAGTCTACCCAGCCTGACGTCATAACCAGCACGCAGCAGCTGAAGGATAAACTGCTAAACACCGCATTGGATGAACAGCGAATTATCGTGTTGGATCCGGACATTCAATTGAGGTAACGCTGCATGGTATATAAAGAGGTGCGACAGCCAGCAATACAACTCTCTTACAGTTCCTACATCACCTTATATACGTTTGAAGCCCGCTCATCTGGCGGGCTTTTGCTTTTTGCGACTAAGGGGTTACATCGCAGCTTCATTACTTTATTGCCGAAAGTGTAACTTTTTGCCCTGGTTAAACGTGTGTTTACTTAGAGGGGAGGACATGAAACTGAACAGTCTTGAATCGGTTTATCAATATTACGTAAAGGACGTTTATCGTTACTTGTACTCCCTCTCTTATGATCACCATACGGCGGAAGACCTGGTACAGGAAACCTTCTATCGCGCTTACCTGTTCCTTGAGGATTGGAAGGAAGAACGAATCAAGCCATGGTTATTTCGAGTCGCCCATAACGCTTATGTGGATTATCAGCGGAAGGCCAGCCGCAGCATCGTGAGGGACTCTGTTTTTTTCGATCAGCTGATCGACCGCCATACCCCGGAGGACATCCTGCTCCAGCAAGAAGCCCAAAGAGAAATTGGGCAAATGTTAACCGATATTCCGGAAAAGCAGCGGCAAGCGGTGCTTCTGGTGGACTTTCATCAATTCACATACCAGGAGGCGGCGGATATTATGGGCATCACCTTATCCCATATCAAAATCACGTTATTTCGGGCCAGGCAGCGGCTGCGGGAAATGAAACGAAAGGACGGGATGTTATGAGCGAAGATTTTAAACGGCGGCTGAAGGATTATGCAGATGGCAAGCTGACTGACGAGGAAAAAATCGAAATTGAGCGGGAAATGGAGAAGCTGGAGGAATACCAGACTTACTTGAACGAGATGATGGATAACACAAGCTCTAATTCTAATAGCGCTATGCATATGCGAGCTGACGATCAGACCGGCCTCTCGCCCAAGAAAGAAAAGCGAATCGTTCGCAGGGGCAAATGGAAAGCCCGAATCTCGAATGCGCTGACAGTAATATCGGCAATTCTGGCTATAACGGTCCTTAGCTCAATTGGTACAGCGTTATTCTACGGTGTCGGCGACCCGAGCCGAAACGATAAATACCAGGATGCCATCGCCTCCGCTATCTCGATCTCCCAACCTAACATCGAGGTTCCACTAAGCAGTCAGGGCAAAGTCTTCTTTATGCAGGAGGTGTACGGGGATATAGACAAGAAAGTGGGGAAAGAACGCGTGACCGTCGGCGAATATACCGTGAACTTCCTGTTCGGGCTGCCGTCCGTCGACATGGACTGGAACGAACGCAATAGTCCATCACGGGTTTTCTACCGACCGGACGGCCCAGCGAAGGCGTCTTCAGTCGACCAAGACGGAGCTCCCCAGGAACAGTCAAAAGAACAGAACACCAGACCCTCCTCCACCAAGAGCGGTGACTGGTCCAGGCTTTCAAAGCTCCCCGAGGGTACCGTGGCCGAGGCTTATGTATCGTTTAACCGCTTCTTCTCGACCGACGAGCTGCTGAAGCAGTTCGAGAACCGGAACATGGAGCCTGTCTGGTTTGCCGTGGATACCGGGCCGAATGACCGATTCGGCGATCATGATGGAGTCATCACCGATCCTGTCGGCTTCCCATCTTATCCCGTCTGGCATCATGACGATTTGACGGTAACCTCTTATCAGGAAGAAAAACGCGGCTGGTTCGGCAAAATCGTGTCCAGCGGCGGACATTACCCTTCTATAGACACCTACGGGGACGGGGAACTGCGGAATGAACACTTCATCAAGTCGCTGCGGCTTCTGCAGGAGTACGAGCTCATTGCGAATCGGGTGGCTCCGTTCGTAGACGTGGACGCTTCCTTAGCTTATATCGAACAAAACGGCGTTCGCCTGTATGGAGCTGTCGTAACCGGGCCCGTCAAGGAACTGCTGACCCTGCGCAAGGTATCCTGGGTGCATGACCTGCGGGTCGGGGAAGTGCGGTTGTGGAACTGGACCGAGTGATGATCTTTTAGCGAATTCCGTTTGCTTCTAAATGCGTGCTGACATTGAATAAGGGTGCCCAGCCATCTAAGCCTGCCCGGGATTACACACCGTGCCACATGGAGCAAACGCACGATGTACATATCACATAGGGGTAACAAATCTCCCGGACTTCCTACATTCGAGTCCGGGATTTTGTTATTCATATAAATGATTTAGATCATGAATGATCCGCGTTGTGCTGCCAGATGCTTTCCAGATATATTTAGTGAGACGGTCTCTATACGAATAAAGGATCTCAAGATTAATAAGGATTTAGGATTGAAAGGGAGAATGCTATGTTCATAAATCGTATCTATCAATCAAGAGAAAGCCTTATTCGAAAATTCAAAGTTATAGATGCTGGTGCCGAAGCCAGCTTTAATTTGAACAACAAGGTTTTATATATAACTATAAAATCGCATACAAATGATGAACTATTGCTACATTTCAGAGATTTTAAAAGAAACGAGGATGCCCCACCGATTTCTTTAGCGAGCGAATCCTTTTATTTGATTTTGGATAAGGTTAGAACATCAAGCAATGGAGAGAAGTATATGCAACCTATTTTAGATTTATTGGATTCTATTCTTGCGCTTATCATTTTTATTCCAGAGATTAGATACAACGAGATAGACCAAAACACGTTAAATATAATTACCAAGGAGTTTCTTCCGGAACTAACTTATGAAATCGATGGAATAGAATATAGGCTACTACATTCAGCAAGCAACTTAGTGTAACTGTTATATGGTCAATCCAAAACTATACTATTAAATGAAATGGGTCAACGTGATCAGTCTATCAAGTACCCGCCTCACGACTCTCATCCATATCCTGCGCTTTGCCAGACTTCCGAGAATCCGGTAAACTGGTAGGACGATAATCGAAATACGAAATGATTGGTGAAATTCATGACATCCATACCCTTCTATAAACGCCCGTACGGCGGTGAGCGTCAGGATATTCCGTTTGCCAAGCTGGCTTCCTTCGAGAACAGCCAGGACCTGATCCGCGATGACGCCCCGGATGCGGCTTTTTTTCGCGGCTTGGAATCACAAGGGCTGTTGCTGAACCGCGCCCAAATCCAAGCTGTACGACATACGCAAGGACCGCTGCTTACGCTTGCAGGCGCCGGCTCCGGGAAGACCTCCGTGCTGGTCAGCCGGACAGGCTACCTCATTGCGGCTAAGAAGATCGATCCGTCTTCCATCCTGCTTGTCACCTTCTCATCCAAAGCGGCAGCCGAGATGAAGGAACGCATCATGGCGCTTCCCGGGTTACGGGCTAGCGAAACCGCCAAGGTAACGGCAAGAACCTTCCATTCCTTCTTCTTATACTTGCTGCGAACCCGCGGCTACAGGCAGGAAATCCTGAGTAACTCCAGGCATCAGCAATTTATTATGAAGCGCATCCTTCGAGAAATGGGCTTGCAGGACAGCTACGAAGCCGAGACACTGCTATCGCTCTGGTCTGCCCATCGAATGAGTATGACCGGACTTGACGAGCTGCCTGTCAAAACACCTGCGGAAGTCGAGCAACGGCAAATTTTCGCCCGCTATGAAGCGTGGAAGGAAGACCATGGCCAGATGGATTTCGATGATATTCTGGTTTTGTCCTACCGTCTGCTGTCGCAGGATCCCGGATTGCTGGCTTCCCTTCAAAGGCGGTACCGTTATGTGATGGTCGACGAGTTTCAAGATACCGGGCTGCTGCCCTATGAGCTGCTGAAGAAGATGGTCGCCCCGCATCGCAACCTGATGGTTGTCGGTGACGATGACCAGACGATATATGGCTTCAATGGCGCACGTAACGAATTCATTCTGGAATTCGACCAGACGTTTCCCGGGGCCAAGGTGGTGACGCTGGATATCAACTATCGATCCCTCTCGTCGATCGTCGGGCTGGGGAATGAAATTATCCGTGTTAATGAACGCCGCCGTCCCAAGCAGCTGCGCTCTACCCGCAAGAGCAGCAGCGTACCGCTGTATCTTCGTCCAGGTGATCCCGACCAAGAAGCGGAGCTACTGCTGACCCATATTACCGAACAGGTCCGGGAGCACGGAAAACAGTACCGCGATCATGCGATTCTATACCGAACCGCAAACAACAGCCGGGCGATTTTCGAACAGCTCGTGATGAGGGAAATTCCGTTCATTCATTACGAGAACGGGGATCTGTTCTACGAGCAGTGGATTGTCAAACCGCTCATGGACCATCTGCGGCTGTCGCTGGACCGGCGCAATTTCACGGCGATGGAGGGCATGCTTCATACGCTGTACATGAACCGGGACAAAGGGATGGCGTTCATCCGGCAGCAGGATGCTCCGCGTCCCAAGAAGGGGCCTCTATCGCATCTTCTATCCTTTCCCGGCCTGAAGGACTTCCAGATCGAGAATATCAGAGATCGCACTAAGCTCATAAAGGGTCTAAAGGCGATGGAGCCCCTTCAAGCCGTACAGGAAATGAGGCGGCAATTCTACGATAAGTTTCTGGAAGCAGACGAACGCCAGGAGATCACCCTCCATAAGGAATTCATACAGGAAGGACTGGATGAATTGGAGGCCTCGGCGAAGCGTTTTGGCGATATCGCGGAGTTCGTTGAATTTGTCGATCGGCTGATCGTCATTCATAAGGAAATGGCGGCCATGAAACGGGACGAGCAGGCCGATGCCGTCCGCTTAATGACGATCCATAAATCCAAAGGGCTGGAGTTTCCCTCGGTATGCCTGATCGGGGCGAGCGAGGGCATTCTGCCGCATACGTCCGCTTTAGACGCCGAGCGCAGGGACGATCAGCGTCCGCTGTCGGACAAGGAGGATAAGGCGCTGGATGCACTGGAAGAGGAGCGCAGATTAGCTTATGTCGCTATCACCAGGGCACGGGATGAATTGATTGTCAGTTCGCCTGGCTTCTACCGGGGACGTAAAGCGGAGGTTTCCCGCTTCTTCCGCGATGTGTTCGTCACGGACGAGCAGAGCAAACAAGGCAACCGTATACCAAACAAGGTCGGCGGGTCAACGCCCCGTACATCCTTTACGGCTAAACGCACGATCCGCATAGAGACCTCAACCTCAACCTCAACCAAGCGCTCTTCCCTGCCCTCTTCTGCTGGGCGGACAACGGTGAGCACAACCAGTCAGAGGAGCCAACGTATCGGTTCAGATTCGGGCTCCGCTCCGAGCCCACAGCATCAGGCTGCATCCGCCGGGACAGAGATCGTCGACGTGTGGTTATGCACCAGCGCCAATTGCAAAGGCTGGCAGCGGGTCAACGCAAGAATCCCTGCAGGCACACGGAATCGGGAGAGCAAGGCCTGTCCTTTATGCCAGTCGCCCATGAAACAGGGGCGCAAAGAGGTTCCGGTGCACATTAGGCGTTAAGGAGCTAGTTACTGGAATTACCACAAACAATGACATCGTTCATTTTGCTGCCATCATTCATCCATATGCTTGTAAGCCGCTATCCAATATACAAAAAGGACTGACCCCTATCGTTCTTCAGCGAACGTATCAGGTCGGTCCTTTTCTCTCCATTGTTTTAATTTCCCGATTTTACATATAAATATGGAAGCGTATACAGAATGCGTTACAATGGACTTAAGAAATCATTATCTCTTGCTTTGATACATACCGAGGAGGAATGCCGTCATGATTAAAGGAATTGCCCATCTGGCGTTTGACGTAGCCGATATGGAGAAGTCCCTGCATTTTTACTGCGATGTGCTTGGTTTCACCCGTGCTTTTGATATCCCTAACGACCAGGGCGAGCCGTGGATCGAGTACATTAAGGTATGCGAGGGACAATTTATCGAGTTGTTTTACGGCGGGCAAAATAAACCGGAGCATGTAAATCGGCCCGTCGGATTCTCCCATCTCTGCCTTGAGGTGGAAGACATCGGGCACATCGCGGAGCATCTCCGCAATCAGGGCGTGAAGCTGGACGCCGAGCCGGTTCAAGGAAAAGACTTCAACTGGCAGTGCTGGGCCAGGGACCCGGACGGCAACCGGATCGAATTCATGCAGCTGGATCCCAAATCGCCGCAGATGAACTGCTAGGTCCTAACTGGCACAGCTGGCAGCGCGTCTTAACGCGAAGGTATTCCGGCAGCTGACTCCTTATTATCGCAAGGTCATCCCATAAATCAGGGTTGGCCTTGTTTTTTCTTGTGCAGAATGTAGAGAAAGGCCGTGCCATTAAACATCTTGCCAACATCTGTTAATCCGGCTACAATATAACCACCGAATTATTCAAATTTGAATAATATGTACATAGTTGAATATGGAAAAGGAGTATCCTTAACATGAATGCACAACAAAGCAACATCAAATTGGTCGTGGCCGGTCTGCTGCTCGGCATCTTCATGGCCGCCATCGATAACACGATTGTAGCCACTGCCTTATCGACGATTATCCGCGATCTTCAGGGCTTCGACCAAGTCGTCTGGGTAACCTCGATCTACATGGTTGCCGTTATGGCCGGTACACCGATCTTCGGTAAGTTATCCGATATGTATGGACGGAAGCGGTTCTTTATATTCGGGTTGGTTGTCTTTCTGATCGGTTCCGCTCTTTGCGGGATGGCGAACAACATGACAGAGCTTATTATTTACCGGGCGATTCAAGGAATCGGCGGCGGTGCTCTTATGCCGATTGCGTTTACCATCGTGTTCGACCTGTTCCCGCCGGAGAAGCGCGGTAAAATGACGGGTTTGCTCGGTGCCGTATTCGGCACCTCCAGCATTATGGGACCGCTGCTGGGCGCTTTTATTACCGACAGCATCGGCTGGGAATGGATATTCTATGTCAACGTGCCAATCGGTATCGTATCCTTTATCTTCATCATGACTTCCTACAAGGAGTCCCGTTCCCATGCCAAACAAAAGATTGACTGGACGGGGGCTGCAACGCTTGTAGGCGCGATCATCTGTTTGATGTTCGGTCTGGAACTGGGCGGGCAAACCTATGCATGGGATTCACCGCAAATTCTGGGCTTGTTCGGTGGATTCATTGCTCTGTTTTTTGTGTTTCTATTGGCAGAGACCCGGGCAGCCGAACCCATTATTTCGTTTCAAATGTTTCGTAAACGGCTGTTTGCCTCCAGCAATATCGTTGCCTTGTTCTATGGAGCAACCTTCATCGTGGCAACGATCTACATCCCGATCTTTGTTAGCGGAGTGTACGGTGGATCAGCAACCAATTCGGGCCTCATTCTAATGCCGATGATGCTCGGCAGTGTAGTCGGCAGCCAGGGCGGCGGTATGCTGACGACCCGGACTTCGTTTAGAAACATCATGATTCTGTCCGTCTTGTGCTTTATTGCAGGCATTTTCTGCCTGAGCACGATAAGCCCGGATACGCCGCGCTACCTGTTGACGGTTTTCATGATCCTGACCGGCTTTGGCGTCGGATTCTCGTTCTCCACGCTCAGCATGGCCTCCATCCATAACTTTGATGCCAGACAGCGCGGCGCAGCCACATCAACGAACTCCTTCCTTCGCTCCTTCGGCATGACGGTGGGGATTACGATCTTCGGGATTATCCAGCGCAACGGCCTCAACAGCCGACTCGCGGAAGCCGGAGGAAACGCGCCCGCCGGTGCCGAGTTAAATGCAGATGCTGTGCTTTCACCTGAAGTGATGGGCCAGCTCCCGCCGAACGTACGTGAACAGATCACGGCCTCCTTGGCGGATTCCATTTCGAATACGTTCTTGTGGGCGCTTGTGCCTGCGGTGCTGGCTCTCGTGTTCGTGCTGATGATGGGCAACGAACGAGTGACCGTACCTGCCAAGGCCAAGGGAGCCTAATGGCATGTCGATGAAGCTGGCCATCCTGGGCTTGCTGCTGGAAGGAGACCATCATCCGTACGAGATCCGGATCAAAATGAAGGATCGCGGCATGGATCAGTATACGAAGCTGCAGATGGGCTCTCTTTATTACGCGGTAGACCGGCTTGCCGAGGACGGATATATCAAAGCAGTGGAAACCATACAGAGCGATAGCCGCCCGGACAAAACCATCTACCGGATCACGGATGCCGGACGCAAGCTTTTTGAGCAGCTGCTGCTCAAGAAATTCAGGGACATCGAGCCCGTACACCACCCGCTCTATATTGCCCTGCCTTTCTCGCGACACGCGGATCCGGCCGTTCTGGCCCCGATCTTGCAGTCCCGTATCCGGGAGGCAGAGCATCGGGTGAACCAGGCATATCAATTATACGTGGAACACCAGCATATCGTACCCCGCAGCACCCAGCACCTGATGATCGGGATGTACGAACATGCCAAGACCGACCTGAACTGGTTAAAAAGATTGAACGAAGACCTAGTGCAGGGAAACCTCGGCACGATCGGCGAACCGTTGTTTCCGGAGGATGGACCCAAAGAACAGTAACTGTAAGAGGCCTCTCCATCCTGATAATTGACGCAAAAAGAGCGAGCACTTCCCTCATTCCGGGTTGGGCTCGCTCTTTTTATATAAATGCAAAATTTAGAACAGGAATTCATCCGGATTGGAGCCAAAACGTTTGTTTTGGTTCAAGCCGTCAATGGCTGCCATATCTTCCGCCGAAAGCTCGAAATCGAAGATGCCGGCATTTTCGCGGATGCGATGCTCCTTCACCGATTTCGGAATGACGATGACGCCGTTCTGAATATCCCAGCGCAGAATGACTTGCGCCGTGGTTTTTCCGTATTTCTCCGCAATCTGCGCGAGGACCGGTTGATCCAGATTGCCCTGCATCAACGGACTCCACGCCTCCAGGACGATCTGGTTCTCGCGTGCAAATCCCAGCAGCTCCTTCTGGGAGAGCAGCGGATGCAATTCGACTTGGTTCACAACCGGTACAACACCTGTGTCCTCGATGATATGCTGCAAGTGGCGGATCTGGAAGTTGCTGACGCCGATGGAACGAACAAGTCCTTCTTTTTGCAAGTGAATCAATGCCTTCCACGTGTCGAGGTATTTATCTTTTCCCGGCCAGTGCACGAGATACAAATCAACGATATCCAGCCCGAGCTTCTTGCGGCTCGTCTCAAAAGCTTGCAGCGTCTTCTCATACCCCTGGTCATCGTTCCACACTTTAGTGGTGATGAACAGCTCGTCCCGCGAAACTCCGGATTCGCGAATGGCTTGCCCTACGCCCTCTTCATTGCCGTAGATGGCAGCAGTATCAATGCTGCGGTACCCTGCAGCGATTGCTGATTTTACGGACTGAATAACCTCTTCGCCTTCTTTGGTCTTCCATACGCCAAGACCCAGCCACGGCATTTTTACGCCATCATTCAAAGTAGGTCCATCGGTAAAAGTTTGATTGGCCATTCTGAAATCCCTCCTATTATGTAATGCAGCGGTTGTAAAGCCGCTTTCTCCAGTATATCAAAACCCCAGTATCCCGCTCAACGTTACACCACTTGCCAGGGCTGCCTTCATTTTTTTAACTACATTTAACCGGGGTTTAAACTTCGTCCGTTACAATGGTTATATCTGATACAACATTAGCAGCTTAAACAGGAGGATTCACAAACCTATGGAAACCGTTACGCTCATCGTTGCGATCACCGCACTCGCGCTCATACTCATTCTATACATCGGTAATTTAATCAATAACGGACTCACCGCCGCCTTCAACTTGAACATCCGTGCCAAAAAGTATGCTGTGGTGCTGTTAATCATTTACGCGGTGTCCATCAGCGGCTTTGTCCTGCTCACCCAGAGGTGATCCGTCTCATATAGAAAAAGGGCCGTCCCTCTCGGAGGTATGTCACCTCCGGGTTCAGCCCTTCATTCCTATCACTCTTATGCAAAAGACTGCGCAGCGAGACTAGAACTTGCGGCTAAAAATACCGAAGCTCAGCAGTCCGCATGACGCCAAGAACAGATACGGCCCCGCCGCCGCGCCTCTTATCGTCTCTCCAAAGAAATCTACGGTCTTGGATGACACGTACATCATTGTCAAAAAAATAGCGACCAGCGCACAGGCGTATGCTATGATCTTGTTCATCTTCTTCTCGCGAACCACTTTCAAAAGTGGATAGATGAAACATACGATGAAAAACACGCCGCCCTGCAAGAAACCATTCTCTGCAGCCACGCCGATATCCAGCCATTTAAAAAAGAAAGAAGCTATCGCTAAACAGGTGGCTATAAAAATCAACTTGCTCCCCAGATCCCACTGCTTGAACCGAAATTTCATCCACGTACACTCCCCTAGTGTCAATCGCCCGGATGCCGTAACACCCTTTAGACAAACTTAGGGTTCATTATACCGGATTTTTGCGGCGGAGGGTAGATCAACTACAGGTCTGCGGCACTATTGAGCCATACCGTTTTGTTCGCTGCCGGTTGACGTTTCCCCTGCTTAGGTTCCATATCCGGATATCCGATGTACAGGAAACCCAGCATTTTATCTTCAGGCTTCAATCCGAACGCTTGATTCATCAGCGTATGGAAACATGGCTCGCCTGTTCTCCACACGGCACCCAGACCAAGCTCATGAATTTGCAGAAGCATATTTTGAATGGCGGCAAATACCGCTCCGTACTCTTCAAGTTCAATCACCTTGGGGTCCGTGGACGGTTCGACCGCCACACCGATGACAACCGGAGCCCGGTATGCCTTCGTACGTCCCGACTCGCGTGCTGCATTTACAGCCTCTTCACTCGTATCATCGCCGTCTGCCGCCTGAATGTCACCAAGCGCGTTGCCGAGCACATCACGGCCCTCTCCTTGCATGACAAAAAATTTCCACGGCTCCGTGAGCTTGTGGTTCGGTGCCCAGGTTCCTGCTTCTACGATTTGTTCAATCCATTCCTGCGGTACGGCATCAGGCTTGACCTTGCCAAGGCTGCGGCGCGTTCGGATCGCTTCACTTACGTTCATATCTGATTTCCTCCTGAGCTATATATAGTTGGTTTTATTTTACATACTCCTAATTGAGAGTCTATCTCAATTATAACAAAAAGCGCACCGTATCGCTCCTAAATTGACCAGTTGAAAATTAATTCGCTGTTTTCAGTTCAACAACCTCCGTATTACACCCTATAATTATTGTAATTCCCCCTCTATTTTACTAGCATTGGGTACGAAACGTCCGCATCTCCCCTCTCATTTTTCTTCTAGATTTCCATGCCATTATCTGGGATAATGATGTTTAACTCATACAAGAAGATTAGGAGGATGATTCATGACTGATAAGCGACTCATAACGCCAGAGGATTTGTACCGGATGCACTGGGTGAATGACCCTGTCGTATCTCCAGCTAGCGGAGCCATAGCTTATGTACATAAATTCGTCAGCGAAAAGTTCGACGGTTACCGTTCCCATATCCGATTGCTTCCTGCAGAAGGAGACCAGGACGTTCCCTTCACGTCGGGCGAAGCGGATGCCGCACCCGCTTGGTCCCCGGACGGGTCGGAGCTTGCTTTCTTGCGCAAAAAGGGCGATAAACCACAGATATGGATCATGCCTGCCAACGGAGGGGAAGCAAGACCGGTTACCGACTTGAAGCACGGAGTCAGCGCCTTTAAATGGTCACCGGACTGCACACGCCTGCTTGTTAAAGGCGAGGCAGACGCGGGGAAGACTACTGAAGGCGAGGAGCTAGACAAAGACGGTAAAAACAAGCTGCCCGAGGAAAAAATCATTAATCGCATTAAATATAAAGCCGATGGGCCCGGATTGTGGAATGAACGTCGACATCATCTATACCTCGTGAATCCGGCAACGGAAGAATGCACACAAATTACAGAAGGAGATTTTGATATACAAGCCTTCGCCTGGTCACCGGACGGCACCCGCATCGCATACAGCAGCAGCCTTGCCACGGAGCAATTCCCGGATCCGGATCTTCGTTTGACGGACGATGTGTTTGTCATGGACCTCGCCAGCGGATCCGTAACCGAATTGACGGATGGAACTCTCTCGATCGGCTCCATTGCGTTCACCCCGGACGGGCAGTATATGCTCGTGCTTGCCAGCGATCTTAGCTGCGGTTTTGCCACGCTGACCAAAATCCACTTGATCCCGCTCTCCGGCGGAGAATCCCGCGTGCTCTTCACGGACATGGATATTCAGCTGGGGCACGCCGCGGTCAGCGACATGAGGGCCGGAGCCGGAACGCCTCCGCTGTTCAGTAGGGACGGCCAATCCGTGTACATCCAGCTCAGCCAGGATGGCGGCGTCCATATTGGACGATTTGCCCTGGACGGTTCATCCTATGAGCTGGTGGTATCGGGTGAACGCGAAGTGTACCAATTCGCTCTGACACCGGAGGAGAACGTAGTGTTTGCTGCGGCTGACCCACTGCAGCCCGGTGATCTGTTCAGCTTCTCTATCGCTAAGAACGAGGAGAAACGTCTGACGAACTGCAACGAGGAGCTGTGGAGCGAGCTTACGTTAAGCACGCCGGAGTCCTTTACGTTCCGGACGTCGGACGGCTGGCCGATTCAAGGGTGGATCATGAAGCCTGCCGGCTTCACGGAAGGCGCCAAAGTTCCGGCCGTGCTTGAAATTCACGGCGGTCCGCAAGCCATGTACGGGCATACGTTCATGCATGAGTTCCAGCTGCTGGCTGCAGCCGGTTATGCGGTATTCTACACCAACCCTCGGGGTGGCCACGGATACGGTCAAGTACACGTTAATACCGTTAGGGGAGATTACGGCGGAAGGGATTACCAGGATCTGATGGAAGCTGTCGATTATGTTCTGGATACCTATACCTATGTCGATGCCTCCCGACTTGGCGTAACCGGCGGCAGCTACGGCGGCTTCATGACCAACTGGATCGTCGGTCATACCGACCGGTTCCAGGCAGCGGTAACCCAGCGCTCGATATCGAACTGGATCTCCTTCTACGGCGTCAGCGATATCGGCTACACCTTTACGCAGGATCAGATCTGGGGCAATCCATGGGACGATCTGGAGAAGCTGTGGAAGCATTCCCCGCTCGCTTACGTGAAGGACATCCATACGCCGCTTCTCATCCTTCACGGAGAACAGGATCTCCGCTGCCCGATCGAACAGGGAGAACAGCTGTTTATTGCCTTGAAGCGACTTGGCCGGGAAGCTCAGTTCATCCGTTTCCCTGGTGCCGATCACAACTTGTCCCGAAGCGGCCACCCGCATCTGCGGGTGAAACGCTTAAGTCATATTATCCGCTGGTTTGTGGAGCATATCGAAAAATAAACGAAATTAAAAAAACATCCCCGTGTGAACTTGCTCTATGAGCAGCTTATATGGGGATGGTTCTTTGATTAGACGAAATATACACCGTCAAAAAAAGACCGCCAGGCAACCCTGGCGGCAATATAATTGGTGGAAGGAATTACATGGTTCAGTAGGAATAATGTGCAGCTAAAAAAATGACTGAGTCTGAGATTACACTTCAGGTGTTCCGTAGGTTGCGAACCAACCCTTAATGGTATTGAAATCATCCGTAAAGGACAGGGAGAGCAGCAGCAGTACGCGGGCTTGTTGAGGACTCAGATTGTCGCCTGAAATGATGCCTTCACCTCCGCCGTATACGCTGCCGGAGCCTGTACGGGTCGTTGTTACGAAAACCACCCCCTTCTCGATGGCTTCCTTGCGGGCCGCGCTCATCTCTCTCGAGATGCCGCCTGCACCGGTACCGGAAGTGACGATGCCTTTAGCTCCGTCTGCCACAAAGCCTTTAATGGCACCACCGCCGGCTTCCTGATAAGAGATTGCAATTTCAACCTTCGCCAGGTCCTCTTTGGTGATTCTGCTCAGATCAAATACCGGTTTGCCTTCACCTTCCGCCTTCATCGCACGGAGGGGGGCACGGTATATCCGAATATTCTCATCATCGATATATCCGACCGCTCCCAGCATAGGCGTCTCAAACGTGTCGGTTCGGTAGTCATTGGTCTTGGTTACGCCGCGCGCCAGATGAATCGTATCATTCAGCATAAGCACCGTGCCGAAGGATTCCGTGCGGCCGCTTCCAGCCAGTTTGATGGCGTTGTACAGATTCGCCTGCGCATCGGAACCGATCACCGTCCAAGGCCGCATGGAGCCGGTAATGACTACAGGCTTGTCGCTTTGTACCGTCAGATCAAGGAAGTACGCAATCTCTTCCATCGTATCCGTCCCCGTCGTTACAACGACACTGTCGTAGACCTTAAGCGCATGGTCCACCGTCCGGGACAAATCATACAGATCCGCCATTGTATACGCGCTTGATCCCGAATTGCCGAACTGGAGCGTGCTGATATCCGCAATCTTGTCCGTATTGGGAAGCTCACCGACCATGTCCTCAATCTTCAACGTACCCGCCCGGTAGGATTGAAAGCTGGTGGCATCCGTCGATTGCCCTGCCAAAGTGCCGCCGGTAGCAATGACCAGCACGTTCGGCCTTGTCGATTGTTTGGAAGCTTCCGATAGCGGAGGTACCGTCGTATTCCTTCCCGGCGTTGCAGGGGTCTGTACGGGCGGAGCCGTACTAACCGTTCCTTTCACTTCCGTCACCGTTGCGGCATGTGCCGCATAGGTTCCAACAGGTGATAAAGAAATAACAAAAGCGGTGAATGCAGCGGTACTCCAGACCGCTAAAGGACGTTTTGACTTTGGTTTCATCATGGCACTCTCCCTTAATGTTATAATATATAACATTTAAATATGTATTCGTTAGAGTTATTCTATTTAATGTTATTTAATATAACAAACCGAACATATTGCAGGAAAAACGTTTACAATTGAAGGAATATAGTAATATAACTGCATTATTAGCATTTTTCAATGAATTGAAAATATTATATTCCAGTAATAGGAAGTGTTATTATATATAATAGACTTCATTTGTGTTATATAATGTTACACCAAACTATTCGCTTAGCGTTTCTAACCCAATCTTTAAATCTTTGAACATAAAAAAGGATAGCCCCTCATCATGCGATTGGGCTATCCCGGTATATGGCTGTTATTTATCGATATAAGCTTATGACGGTATCATCATGCGGGATTTGCCATAGTGATTACCACCACATTAATCGTTCGAGTTGTGACCTCTACCGAGCGTTCACGTTAAAAGCAATCAATAAACTGAAAATCCTATTCGATGTCAGACTCAGCATGGGTATTCGTCGTAATGTGGAATTCCTTCATCATGTTATGGAAGCGTGCGCCGAAGCCCTCGGAGGCCTCCAGGAAATACTGCTGCTTCACAACAAAGCTGCCGCCCTGCCCGTTATCGAACACATAATATCGTATCACCGGGTCATCCCACTCTTTACCGCCGGTTCCACCAACGGCACGCACTTCCCAGCCTTGAATCGGTTCATCCACGGGATTCGATTCAACCTTCGGATATTCTTGCAGCTCCGTCTGGATCCGCTCCGCTGCCGTCTTGGCATCGATGCCCTCCTGCGAAATTTCCATGAACACTTCCGGATAGCGGTCATCCGTCGGCTTCTCCTTCAATTCAATGCGGTCCACGCCCGATTCATGAATCATTTTAAACCGGCTCTCATCAATATAAATCACGTAATCGGCACCCTCATGCAGCTGATCCACGCTGGTTTCCGGCGTTCCTTCAAGCTCCTGCTCGACCGTTTTCTGGGGAGCAAACCATTCCTTCACCTGATCAAGGAACGCCTGAACCGGCGCCGTCTGAAAGCTGACGGTCAGCACGATGGCTGCCGCAGCGGCGGTTGCCGCAATCCATCCGGCAGTTCTTCGTCCCGAACGGCGGCGCCCTTTCGATTCCCGCGGCGCGAAGGAAGTCTCCGATTCCGCAGACCGGCGGGCTTGCTCGCTATGAATCCGCTCCTTAATCGCCAACCAAATCTCGTCTTTATGTCGCATTGCGTCATCCGTACCCTTTTTCAGACCGTCCGTTATCTCTTGATCCAATGGATCACGTCCCATGCTGATCCCCTCCCCTATTCTGCAGCATCCATTCCTTCAACTTCTTTCGGGCTTTGAACAATCTGGACTTCACCGTGTTGATGTTGAGCTCCATCATGTCCGCGATATCCTTCTCGGCAACATCATTCAAATATTTCAAGATAACGGGAATCCGGTGCTGGTCATCCAGCCGCTGCACCATCTCATATACCTCGCCATGCCGGTCAAAATCGTAGGTGTCGGTTTCCGAGGGAAGATCCCTCTCCTCCGATATCTCGGAAGGCACCACTCTCGCATGTTTCTTCAAATACCGATTGCATTCGTTATAGAGAATCCGGTTGAACCACGGGTCAAAGGGTTTGCTTCCATCATAGGCACCGAGGTTACGGTATACCCGGATGAACGTTTCCTGGACCACGTCGGCAGCGCTTGCCGGACTTCCGGTTACTGCGGTAGCCGTTCGAATCGCCCGATCCGCGTATAACCGGTAAAGTTCTTCAAACAATTCGTCACTGTATTCCGTCTTTAGTCGTTGTATAAGGTCGTGTACCAAACCGCGCTTTCCTCCTTTCACTTGGCCAATCACTTACAATACCCCGTCATGCGGTTAAAAAGTTTTCGAATGCATTATTTTTTAGTATGGCAAAAAAAGGATACCCCGATGCCGCACGGCCGAAGTATCCTTTTTCATATCAAAACCCATCATTATGCTTGCGCTGGCATCGGCTCCATTGACGTCCCCTGATGATTCACCGGCTCGACTCGCTCTGCCTTCCGCAGGTGTTTTTGCCCGCGCCAGCGGAAGAAGGACAGCACCCCCCGCAAATACTCGTCGGCAATCATGCAGGAGTATATGCCGATAAGCCCCCACCCCATGTGAATGCCGAGTACATAAGAGAGCACGGTGGCGACCAGCCACATCGAGCCCAGGGAAATGTACATCGTAAACCTCGTGTCTCCGACGGCATTAAGCGAGTTCCCGAGCGCCATGTTGAGCATTTTTCCAGGCTGGAGAATCAGGTTCATGCCCAGTAGCGATGCCCCGATCGCAATGATTGTCTTATCGTCCGTAAACAGCCCCAGCAGCTGCTTCCCAAACACATACAGTAGGAAGGCATTGACGACAACGTAAACAGCCCCGATGCCCAGCGCGCGGTACGCGCTCCGATAAGCCTCCTTGATCCGGCCCGCGCCGAACAGATGCGCGATCTGAATCTGGGCAGCCATCGCGATTGATGAGCCCAGCAGGAAGCAGAAGGATTCCAGTGTATTCATATACGTACGCGCAGCCAGCTCGGCAGCGCCCAGCGTTGCAATAAAGGAATAGATGATCAGCTGCGTGAACACCCAGCAGGACATATTGATCCCGAGCGGCCATCCGATCTTCAGAATTTCACCAAACAGCGGACGGTTGAACACGCGGAATTCCTTCCACTTGATCCGGTATTCAAATGAACGAAGGAATATATACAGCAGTAAGAGCACAGCGAGCAGCCGGCTGACCACCGTCGAGATCGCAACGCCGGTAAGTCCCCACTGCGGGAACCCGAAAGCGCCGAAAATAAACCCATAGTTCATAATAACGTGAATGATATTCATTCCGATCGCTACATACATCGGCGCACGCGTGTTGCCGGTATTCCGAATGACGGTGCTCATCGTAGCCATCATAGCAATCAGCACCATCCCGCCGCCGACAATGGAGATATACGTTCCGGCTAGCGGAAGCAGATGCTCCGGCAGCTGGAGGATCGAAGCGATAGCCTCCGGCATCGCAAACAATATCACGCTGCACACCAATCCGATGATCGTGGTGGCACTCACCGCCATGATGCCGATCGTTCGAGCGTCTCCCGTTCGATGCGAACCGATCTTCTGGGCAATGAGAATGCCGGCACCGCTGGCAACCGTCATGAACAGGGTCGTCATCGCCTGAAACAGCTGATTGGAGAAGCCAACCACAGCCACCGCATCGTCGGAAATCCGGCTGACCATCAATGTATCCACCGCTCCCAGCAAAAACTGCAGGAACAGCTCGATGAATATGGGCCAAGCGAGAACCCATAATGTAAATTTGCTTGTGTTTTTATCCAACATTCCAACCTCCACCCATGATGTAAGGGTTAAACACAATTCATGATGAAACGGTCTTTAACCTTCTCAAATTATAGATGGTATACTGGAGTTATAATATCATTTTCCGAACGAAAACTATCAAAATTCAAACCTCGCGAATCACGAAAGGGCTTTCTTATGACGATCCTGAATTTTACCGTTCCGCCGCTGCCGGAATACATCAATAGCGGGCTTACCCGCGCTCCTATTCATAGCGGACATCCCAACCGCAAAAACATTGGCATCTTTGATCTGCTCGTGGTCATGAAGGGGCAGCTCCATGTCACGGAGAATAGCATTCCTTATGAAATCAAACCCGGCATGTTCCTCATCCTGCGTCCCGATACGCATCATTTCGGCACGAAGGGATGCACGGAAGAGACCGATTATTACTGGCTTCATTTCCAAACCTCCGGGAATTGGCATGCGGACGAGGCCTGCCAAGCGCCTAGAAGAGAAGAGGCTCCGGAGTTAAAGGCGATGACGCCGAACTATTTTTCCGTCAACATCCCCCAATTCGGCACCCTGCCTCAACCGGAAAAGGCCCTGGAGCTTCTGGCTACCATGTCTTCGCTGGTTCAGTACGGTCACCAGGCTAAATTTCTGTGGCGGCAACAGGTAGTGTTCCAAGAGCTCATCGAGCAGCTGGCTGCCGCACTGGATACACCGGTGTCCTCTCCTTCCTCCGCTTGCGCCGAGCGGGCCGCGGCCTATCTGCGGAAGCATTATCGCGAAGAGTTCAAGGTGCAGGAGCTGGGCGACCGCATCAACTTCCACCCTGTCTATATCGCACGCTGCATGCAGAAGGAATTCGGCTGTTCGCCCGTTGAATATTTGCAGCGCTATCGGATCGAACAAGCCAAGATGCTCCTGATGCAGACGGACTTCAGCATCAGCCGGGTTGCGGAGGAGGTCGGTTTCAATCATGCGGCCTACTTCACCTCCTGCTTTACGAAGCAGGAAGGGATCTCGCCGCGCAAATATAGGCAGCGGTTCTTCATGAATTAATTCATTTTTACGCAAAATCCAAGAAAGTCGCTTGCAACCTGGGCGGGAAGCCTTTATAATGAGAATTAACCACATGATAATGATTATCATTACCGGACAAGTGAGAATGTGTTGAGAATGTATTTATACTCAGGTTTACACGCTTTTCGCTTGAAGAGTTTATATATAAAGGAGAGCCGATTGACTTATGAAAACGACTTCCCGCCGCTGTTCTCTGCAAATGGATGATTATCTGGACCTGTTGAACCTCGCGATCCAGCTTGGAGACGTGAAATGGCAGAAAGAAATCACCCGCAAAATGGAAATGACGCTGTCCACATTAGAGACCGCAGCTCAATAAATAATATCATAGGGATTACATAATCCTGCATATAAGAAGACACCCGATCGCGAATTCCAGGCATGTCCCTGGAAAGCCGACCCGGTGTCTTTTTTTCGGTAAAGCAAAATAAACGACCCAGTCAATAGGACTGGATCGTGCCGAATCTTTAGCCGCCTCGAATTTGGCGCCACATATCGGTGCTATCCATATCACTCCGATTCCAGAAATTCTCGATATACCTCCCCATTCGTCCATTCAAATGCCGTAAGCTGACAAACGATTCGTTGTATGATAATATGTGACTATACTGTCACGTTTATAACACATTACCATTTAGTCACATGTAAATAGCCATTTGGATTTTCTTAGCATGTTGTTAAGAAGGAGCTGTCACGATTGGAAAATGAAATCTTTAAAGCACTGGCGGATCCCAGCCGACGCACACTCTTGGATCTGCTGTATAAAACAGATGGGCAAAGTTTAAGCGAACTTTGTGTTCCCCTGGAGATGACCCGATTCGGTGTCATGAAACATCTTCATATACTGGAGGAAGCCGGCCTTATCACAACGAGAAAGGTCGGCAGGGAGAAGCTGCATTATCTGAACTCCGTACCGATCCGACAAATATACGACCGGTGGGTCAGCAAATACGCTGAGCCTTGGGCCATGGAATTGTCATCCCTTAAAAATGAATTGGAGCGTGAACCGAATATGGAACAAAAACCTCGACATGTAAACCAAATTGCCATTAAAGCAGCGCCCGAGCAAGTATGGCGCGCCATTACCGATCCGGCCAAGACATCAAAGTTCTGGTACAACTGCTCTATCCAATCCAACTGGGAAATCGGCTCTCCTTTCGAACTTAAGAACCCCCAAGGCAAGGTTCAAGCAGAAGGAACCATTCTAAGCATAAACCCTCCGCAAAAGCTGGTTCTGAGTTGGAGGATGTTAATAAACGAAGATACGGCCGGCGAGAGTCTCTCACGCATTACGTGGGAAATTGATCCCCATGCGGAGCTTAGCGGTGTAACCGTTGTAACGGTTATCCATGATGAGTTTGATCAGGCCGAACATACGGCGAACACACTCAAGTTAGGCTTGCCGATCGTACTGTCGGGATTGAAAACCTTACTAGAAACGGGTTCAACGCTTACTAGTGAATAATAGCTTAAACCGGGAATAAGGGATCGGATATAAAATAGAACCCCCGTTCATATAAGAGGGGAGAACCCTGCTGCTTGACGGCCAAGGTTCTCCCCTCTTATATGACAATAGGCTTCAGTTGTCTCCTCCTCACCGCGTTTGCATTACCTACTCCTGCTGCAGTCCCGGACCTGTTTGTACCTTGATCCGGTATTCATGCGGCGAGATCCCTTCCAGCTCCTTAAAGACACGAGAGAATTGCTTGGTGTTCTCAAAGCCGACCGCTTTACCAATGTCCGCAAGCTTCATGGTGCCGTCTTGAAGCAGGTCTTTGGCCTTCGTAATTCGCAGCTTCTTAAGATATAACACAAAGTTCTCCCCCGTATGGGCCTTAAACGCTTCACTGAAATAAGAATAATTCAAAGACACATAATTGCTGACCATCGCCATGTTCAGCGGCCTGTGATAATTCTCCTCCATGTAACTTACCGCTGCCTTAATCTCGGAATGCTCGCTGTGGGCGGAACGAATCCCTTTAACATATTCATTCACGTGCAGCAGCAGATGCTCCAAATTTCTGAAATAGGTGTGAAAATGACGGTAATTGTCCATTGTCCCCACCTTTCGGTATAGCTTCAGCACTTCCACCATGGATTCCCCGTACACGCGGAACACCTCATCCAGCACCTGCTCATTGATCCGCTTGCTGACATGTTCCAAATAATCGATGGCCACATGCGGCATATCCTCGATATGAAAAATATCCAGCAGCAGCGCCTTGATCTCCCGCTCCCGCTCCGTGCCGAGCATGTTGCCCAGCTTCCGGATGCTCTCTTCCGGCACCGGATACGTGCGCAGCTCCCCCTGAATATCATCATGGCTCATCAGCTTGACGTTGGGATGGATGAACGTATAACTCAGGGCGGTCAGCGCCTGAATATAACCTATCCGGATGTCTTCGATCCGGAAGCCTTCCCGGCTGATGCCCACGAAGAGCCCGTCCATCTCCCGCTCGGCAAACTGCCGTGCCAGCTCTTCGAATTGTCCGTCCGGACTGCCAATGAGCACGACTCTCCCCTTGCTGTCCAGAAAACAAGCGTTGATCCGCCCTTCCACTGAAGCCCTCATGTTATCAATCAATTGCTTCAGCTCATCCTTGTTCATGGCATGGCCGTCTTCGTACTTGTATTTCATCACCGCTACCCGGAATGGCTTCACAAACGAATCAAATCCGATTTCGTTCGCGGCATCTCCCATATCCAGCCCCAGTCCTTGCGGCAGCTCCAGCAGCTCCTTCAGCCGATGGGTCTGCAGCTGCTGAAGATATACCTCGCTGGCGGCCACCCGGTTGTGCACTTCCGCTTGCCGGATCAAAACTTCTTCTGTCTTTCGAAGGGCGGCGAACAGTTCATCCCGTCGAATCGGCTTAAGCAGATACTCCTTTACCTGATAGCGGATCGCCGCCTTGGCATATTCAAAATCGTCATATCCGCTCAGGATCAGAACGACGGGTTTAACCCCCAATGTTCCTTCCAGTTCAGCAAGTGCCTCAATCAGGCGTATCCCGTCCATGACCGGCATCCGGATGTCGGTAATGACGATATCGGCCGGCTCTTCGCGGAAAGAGTCCAGCGCTTCCTGCCCTTGGGCAGCCAGGCGGATCTCGTACTGATCCGGGAACTCCCGTTCGATCATCGTTTTCAGTCCATACCGGATATTCTTCTCATCATCCACGATCATCAGACTTCTCATGTCCACTGCCTCCTCCTGTTAACAGAACCTTAGGGAATGTCATGGTCACCTGCGTGAACTTCCCCTCTTCGCTCTTCACTTCGATTCCATATTCATTCCCGTAGAACAACCGGATTCGCTGGTGCACATTCCGAAGTCCGATTCCTCCAGCCTGCACTCCACCGTGCCCGTAATCTACGGAAGGGAGTTCCTCATTGTCCGCCGTTCGAAGAATCTCGCCCAGCCTGCCCAGTCGATAAGGCTCCATCCCGATGCCGTTATCCGTAACATTAATCGTGATCCGGTCCTCTTCCCATGCAATGGCATCGATCTTGATTCGCTTTTCCTGATCCGGGAACTCGGGCCAGGCATGCTTAACGGCGTTTTCCACGATGGGCTGCAGCGACATTTTTAATACCTCGAGCTCCATGAATTCGGATGGGATATTGAGTTCAAGCCGGATTGGCTCGTCAAACCGGATATTCATGACATCAATGTAATTGCGGATATGGCGAATTTCATCCTTCAATTTAACGTACTCCCCCGACCACTTGAAGTTGTAGCGCATCATCCCGCCAAGTGAGGTCAACGCATCCGAAATCGTTCGCTGCCCCTCGATTTCGGCCAGCATCTTAATATTTTCAAGCGTATTGTATAAGAAATGAGAGTCAATCTGGCTGTGCAGCGTTCGCAGCTCCGCTTCCTTGGTCACCGCTTGCTTGCGTACGCCCTGGGCAATCAGTTCATTGATGGTGCGGATCAATTTGTTAAAATGATGCGCCAGTTCACCAACCTCGCCGCCCCCCTGAATCGTAATGGCTGCGGTAACTTCTCCCTTGCGGACTCTCTTCATCGTCTCCGTTAAACGGCGCAGGCTCTTCAGAATAATGGAATTTAGGTAATACGTAATGATCGACAGCAGAAAAATCAATACAATGTTCGCCGCTATAATCTGTCCCTGGGCCTTGGATACGTTATTCAGCGCCCCTTCCAGGGAAACGACATTCAGCACATGGGCATGAAGCCGCTCCATCGGCGTCGCGATCAGCAAGAACGAGGATCCATCCAGGCTAAACCTGGCATGTATGGTCTTCTCGGAGTCGCCCGCCTCCTGTTTCAGCTCAGCGAACTGAAGCTCCACCTCGCCTCGGAGTCCCTCGTGACTGTTCATGAACGATTGGCTTCGGTCCATGAACAGCTGCCCTTCCTGATCCACGATGACCATCTGCGAGCTGTTATCCACGATACCGGCAAAGGTCTTCGGAGCAAAGTATTTGAGCAGCATATCCACTTGAATCACGCTGCTGTAATCCCCGCTATGGACTTGGCGAATCAAGGACACCTTCGGTAGCTCCTCGGACACGTCGGCAGCGTAGCGCTGCAGAATATCGGGATCGCGGTGGTTGAATATCCACATCTCTCCGCCGTCCAACTCCTTGACTTTGGGGAACCACGGCTCGCTCGCAATCCGTTTCTCTTGAAAAATGATCGGCCACATTTCCGTCACGTTTGCGTTGTTTGTGTATAACCGAAGGTGGGTAATATTCGGATTGTTGGTTTGGATCCGCTGGATATCCTTGAAGGGCCCCCGAGCCAAATCGATCAGCCACGCCGGCTCGGGCTCTTCATTGATTCGAAGATAATCCTTGATGCCGTCATCCGAAATCGCCAGCTGTGCGGCCATTTCAATCGCCTCAATCTGGTTCAGCATGTTCATCTTCTCAATTTCCAGCAGGAACGAGTTCTGGTTGAGCGCATCGCTGATGTAGGTATCCCGAATCTGCTTGAAAAAATAATTCGACACGATAATGCTCGGAACCAGCAAAATCAAGATATAAGCAGCAACCAAACGGCTCTGCATCGACCTGCGGCCAAACCAATAAGCAAACGATTGAATAAGCGATCTTATTCGTGTCATCATGACTGTCACATCCCGTTTTCTATGAATGACCGCAGCCGAGCCCAGAGTGGAAAGGCGGCATCAGCCGATCGGATACCCTCCTATATTAGCTCGTGATGCGACAAAAGGCACCCTATTTCGACAATATCGATAATAGGGTACCTTAAGTCCTCATTCTGTTCATCCGCCTGAGCGGTTCATCCTTACTTCAGGAATTCCTCAAGCTTCTTGACGTTCTCTTCGTATTCTTTCTGTCTGAATTCTTGAACTTTCGCGAAACCGAGGGATTCACGCTTCGCTTGGTAATCGTTCCAGATTTGATCGAACTCGGCATCCGTTTTGGCAAAGATCAGCTTCGGCAGGATTTTACCCCACTCATTCATGACCTTGTCGTTAATGATGCCTTCCTCGGAGCTGGCATCCGGATCCAGTTGATCGAACTGCGAGAAGCTCTGGGTCTTGCCGCGAGTCCAGTCCTCCATCTGCTTAAACGGCTCGACGGCAGCTGGCATCCAAGGCTGCGTAACGTTGTTATCCATCATCATCCAGAAGGTGTGGGATGCTCCATACTTCTTATCGAATGCCCCGCGGTCGCTGTTTAGCAGCTCCGCTACCTCAGGCAGGAATTGATCTTTACCGTCAATCGTGTCCCATGTCACGCCTTTTTCGCCGAGGTAAGTATCACGCTGGCCTTCTTCGGAGATCAGGTAATCCAGGAAGCGAATGGCGCGCGCTTTGTCTTTTACGTTTTTGGAGATCAGGGTTACCGTCCAGCCGGAGATCGAAGGACCCGACAAGGTTGGCTGATCCAGGTTGGAGTTAGCCGGTCCGTCCACTGCGATGTAGACCGAGTTCGGATCGTTTGCATACAACGCGTTCTGCTGGTTCGCCATGTCGCTGCGTTGGTACAGCATCGCAAAATAGCGACCCTGTGCGATTTTTTCTTCCATCTGCGGACGTTTATCCACGAAAATATCCTTGGACATCAAACCTTTTTCATTCGCCATACGGAACGTCTTCAACCATCTTACATATTCCGCATCCGTGCTGCGGTCGTACAGCTTTCCGTCTTTATCCTGCGGAATGGCGAGGAAGTTCTGCAGGTAGCCCTCGAGGGAGCTGTTTCCTTTTTCATGGAAATCATGCAATCCGAACGGAATGAGCGGCTGTCCGTTCACGTCCGGGAACATTTTCTTGGCGTCCTCAAGCGCTTTCAGGAAACCTTCCGGTGTGCGCATATCCGGGCTTCCGAGCGCCTCATACATGTCTTTGCGGACCAAGAACGTTTGGTTGGAGGTAATGTTATCGCCAAACTTCTCATAGTCCTTCGGTGAAGAGGAGGCATTCGGATAACCGTAAATATTGCCGTCATCCTTGGTGTACCACGACACCTTCGCAGGGTCGGTTACTTTATAGAAATACGGATCGTATTGGTCGGCCAATTCGTTCAGCGGCAGAACGAGGTCGCCTTCAATCATTTTTTTGACAGCGTCTTCATACCATCCCAGCGTAATAAAATCAGGCAGTGTGCCGGAAGCAATCATCGTATTCATCTTCTCGACTTCGTTCCCTGCCGGTACGATGAAGTTGACGTTAACCCCCGTCTTCTTCGTTACGTATTGCGACGTAATATCCTCGCCCCATTTGTTCGGGAACCAGGCGAAGTTGATGTACCAATCAAACGTAATCGGGGAGGTATCGACTGCCCATCCCGGCTGATCCTGAGTCAATTTCACTTCTTCTGCCGGTTTGTCTTCCTCTTTTTCTTTTTCCGACGCGCCGCTATTATCACCGCCGGACGAGCATGCTGTTGTAAAGGCCATGACCAGTGCGAACATCAACAACAGAAGGCTCTTTGGCTTAAGCATCTTGCTCATGTGTTTACCCCTTTTCTTATTTAAAAATATGATTATATAGAACTCCCGCCGGATTAGGCAAGAGAAGCTACCGGTAAGATTTCCCCTCCCCGGGTCTCTCCGGGAGATGGGAAGGAAACATCAACGAACATTTTGTGATTCAACCTTTAATGGAGCCGATCATCATCCCTTTGACGAAGTATCGCTGCAGGAACGGATAGACGAATACGATCGGCGCTGTCGTTACGACCATGGTCGCCATTTTGATCGATTGGGAGGTGACCGTCTTGGCAACCCCGCCCGGAACCTGAGCCATCATCTGATTCGAGCTGGATTGAGCGACGACTTTATACAGATACGTCTGGATCGGCTGGAGGTCCGTATTGTTGATGTAGATGACACCAGTGAAATAATCGTTCCATTGGAATACCCCGTGAAACAATGCAATTGTCGCGATGACCGGCATGGATACAGGCAGCACAACCCGGAGGAAGATGGACCAGTCATTAGCCCCGTCAATTTTTGCCGCCTCCTCAAGTCCGTCCGGAATTTCCCGGAAGAAGGTCATGAAGATGATAAGATCAAAGAAACTGAACATAGCCGGAATAATGTACACCAGAAAGCTGTCGAGCATATTCAAATCCTTGATTAACAGATAGGTCGGAATCAGTCCGCCGCCGAAAAACATCGTCACCGTTCCGAGCAAAATATAGAATTTGCCGCCGATCAGACCCTTCCGCGAAAAGGCATAGGCGACCATCGCGGTGAAGAGGACGTGGATGAACACGCCGATCACGGTTTTGGCTACGGTGATGCCCATCGCCGTCATGATGCCGGAGCTCTGGAACACTGCGCTGAAATTCTCGAGGCTGAACATCCGCGGCCACCAGTAGATTCCTCCGCGCATGGCGTCCTGCCCGTCATTGAAGGCATTTACCAGCACGTACCAGATCGGGTAGATTGTCAGAAAGCATACGATCAGCATGCCGAAATTGTTGAATATATCGAAGAAGGCTTCGCCTTTGGTTCTGCGTTTAAACATGGATTATTCGTCTCCCTTCTGGCTGATCTCGCTAGAATAGTGATGTGTCGTTCAGTTTTTTGGTCACCTTGTTCGCGATCAACAGCAGGATAATCGCAATGACGGACTTGAACAATGCAACGGCTTGCGCGTAGGAGTATCGTCCGTTCTGCATCCCAGTGTGGTATACGAAAATATCGATGACGTTGCTCGCGCTTTCGTTCAGCGTGTTTCGGAGCACCAAAATCTGATCGAAGTTGGAGTTCAGCACACCACCAACCGCAAGAATGAAGAGGATGGAAATGGTCGATTTGATACTGGGAAGGGTGATGTACCACATCTTCTGAAATCGACCTGCGCCATCAATCGTCGACGCCTCATACATTTCAGGCGAAATGCTGGCAATGGCCGCCAGATAGATAATCGCGGACCATCCAAGCTCCTTCCATATATCCGAGGTGATAATGATTCCCCAGAAATATTTCGGTTCAGCCAGATACGTGATCGGCTCATCGATCATATGCAGAGCCATCAAAATATTGTTGATAATCCCGATATCCGCCAGCCAGGTCATCAGAATGCCGCCCAGAATGACCCATGACAAGAAGTGAGGCAGATAAGAGATCGTCTGAATAGTCCTCTTGTATCGAACAGACCGGATTTCGTTCAGAAAGAGTGCAAATATGATCGGAAGCGGAAATCCGATAAACAGCTTCAGCAAGCTGATCCCGAGCGTGTTCCGCATAACGTTCCTAAAGTCCTCGTCTGAGAAGAACTCCTTAAAGTGCGCCAACCCTACCCATGGAGCTTCGCCGATGGACTTCACGATATTGAATTCCTTAAATGCAATGATGACACCGTACATCGGAATGTAGTTAAAGATGATCATCCACGCAACGCCAAGCAGCGCCATAATTTGGAGATGTCGTTGGCCGTAGAGCTTTCTGAGCCATCTTTTTCTGTCAAGCTTCTTCTGTACAGAAGGCTCCATCGAGGGACCGACACCGGTTTCGGAAACGTCGGCATGAAGTTGATTTTGCATGGTTATGACCTCCAGGTTGATCCTATCATTTTGAAAACCTTTACATTCTCTATGTTTATATTGTAGATCGTCCTTTCTCTGCATGAAAGGTTTCAGATTTCGTTTCAAGGGGCTCATTTTTCGGGTACACTTCGCCATTTACGAAATAATGCAACTCAAAACGAAATATTGTACCCTCTACTCATTCCAGACACAAAAAAAAGGCATGGACAGCAGCCTCTACAGCTGCCATTCATGCCTTTCCTCTTGCTCTAACGATCTTTCGCCACAAGCGATCCATCGGATCGTTAAGCGGCGTTATCGTTTTCGTCACGTATATCAAACGGTTTCCCAGTTATTCCCCTTTGTCTTCCTCACGTTGTTCCTGTTTGCTTTCGTGTTCCTGTTGGTATTTCTCACGCATCAGCTTCTGCATGATGAATTTCTCCTGATCGTTCAAGCCGCCTTGGTTATCCTGGATGATCATGTTGTCAATGTTCCTCTTCAGTACCTCGGTTTGCGTGTTCAATACATTTCACTCCTTTGAATTTTGCGTCCCTTATCCGTAAAATCATTCTGAATCAGAATGAAAGGGTACACGTATTACTAACCATTCTCCTTCCAATGAAACAGAAATAGACGGATTTACCATAAAATCCGAAGGTAGCTTCAAGAAGAATTTGTGTTTGCCCAGCGCTTTCTCTAGGTATTAGCTGCTATTTGCGCTCGATCTGAATCCCCTTAGCCAGAGATTTCTGTTGTTTGTTGGTATTAACTAGCTGCGGCAGGCTTCTCGTTTCCTTGACCATAGGGGATTGACACAAATGGCATACCGGTTCCGTGTCGAACGCAAAATCGTCCCGCATCCACCCTTTGCAGTCTTCCTTAGTGCATGCCCAAACTTCCGTTATTTCTTCAGGAATACTCTCCATCGAGTTTTTACGCGAATACATGAACGCTCCTCCTTATTCTCGTCTTAGAAAATAGAAACGCCGTATAAAAGAAAACTGCCCTTAATGTCACACATTAAGGGCAGTCTTCAATTGTAATTACAATTTAACAACGTTCTCAGCTTGTGGTCCACGGTTTCCTTCAACAATGTTGAATTCAACGCGTTGGCCTTCGTCAAGCGTTTTGAAGCCATCGCCTTGGATCGCGCTGAAGTGAACGAATACATCGTTACCGCCTTCAACTTCGATGAAACCAAAGCCCTTTTCAGCATTAAACCATTTAACAGTTCCTGTTTGCATGGGGGAATCCTCCTTGATATATATTTACATGACCTTTTTTCTTCGCAGACGGAATAAAAAAATTCACATATTGCACAAGGTTACCAGAAATGACAACCCTCTACAATATGTGAATTCAGGTCGATTTCGATATTCATATCTTAACACATTTGACTGCCGATAGCAAATACCAATGCAAAAGATTCTGCGGAAAAATTAAAGTTATTTTCTTCGGCATCATTCCGATTAGGCATGAGCAGGCATATACAACTCCCGGCATATGCCGGGAGCTAGATCTTGGGCAGGGTTTTTACGCGTAAACGTTTACTTTCGCAATTCCTCCAGCGTTTCCTTCCAGCGCTGCAGGACTTCACCGGGGTCGTGCAGCTGAAACTTTACGGCCGATGTAATATCCGCATACTTCGCGATATCCTCCCGAACAGCCACGACCTTGGCTTCAAAACGCTGCAGCGGATGCCGGGCACCCGGCAGATCGGGAAGCGCTTGAAGACGCAGCCGAACATAATGGGCCGCTCCATCATGAATCGCCACCAAGGTTGCCTGTCCTGACCGAAGAAGATTGCCAGTCGTAGCCGTTCCTTGCCATAACGCAAGTCGAAGCCGATTCCGGTCTAAGGCCAAAACCTCCCCCACGCTGAGCATGGCCGTATGCGGCCATCCCTCTTCCGTTACGCTCAATAGCATCATCGCTTCGTGCTGTTTCGATTCCAGATTACTTCCATCCAGCCATTGGTGCAGCCCTTCCGATATTGCGGCCTGTTCCGTCACAGCGCCATCGCCCCTTCAACTTATAATTTTTAACGCGCTTCGGTAAATTCCAGCCAATCCAGCTCGATTCGGCCCTTATTCACCATGAACACCAGATCCACAGGACCTTCCTCAATCGGCATAGCCTCAACCACTCTCTGGATGTGCCACTGTCCTTCGCCAGAATCAGACAAGGAGATAAGCTCAGGCTCCCGATCCCCGATCTGAAGCATGATATCCACCATACCCTCGGAAATCCGTCCCCGAATATCCAGATGAAAGATGTCTGCGGAAGCGCAATTCGCAGCATAAGCGAGCCAATCTCCCTCCCGGAGCTGCACGCATACCAGATTATCCTCTATCCACGGCTTGCCGCCTTCCGGAGCGTAGCTTGGTTTCTCTGACTTGCCCGTCATCATTCGCATCGGAACGCCGTCAGAAATCCTGAAACCGATATCCTGGCTGGCCTTCGTCTCAACATGATACGAAACGCCCTCGCCCCGATATCCGTAAAACTCCGCCGGAATCTGAATGGGCAGCCGGCGAAGCAGCGACCGTGATATGTTCGGGTAAGCATCGCAAGCTGCCAGCGGAAGATGATCCAGGTATTCGCCCAGAATCGCCTCAGCTTCAGCGGAAGAGGGCCTCTCTCCGCCTTCCAGGTAACCCGTCAGCTTCTCCCAGCCTTTCGGCATGCGAATCGAGAAAGGTGAGTTTTGAGTGTTCATCTTCTTCCAGGTCCAGAAGTTCCAGGATATGTTATGGTCCTCAAACAATCGGAATGCGCCCGTATACCACTGCGGGTTATTCTCGCCGCCTTCGCCCATGAAGATCGGCACATTCCATTCTTCGCGAAAATCCAGATACTTCTGAATGCTCTCCGTGTCGGGATTATTCCAGTACTTATGGAACTGCAGCATCAAATTATCGTCAAATTTGTCGTCAAAAATGCTCCAGTCCGTAGACCAGTGGACGCCTTCCAAAATGATCATATGGCGCTCGTCCACTTCGCGTATAGCCGCGGTGATTTCCTTATACAGCGGCATCACCCGGTCATTGTACTCGCTGAACCAGTCGGGCAGCGGTTCGTTAAGCAGGTCGTAACCGGCCACGATCCACTCGTCTTTATAGCGTCCCGCCAGCAAGCGCCATAGCGCCACCGTCCGCTCCGCGTTCCGTCGGTCCGTGAACAGCTCCGGCAAATCCCGCTCGGAATCGTCGATATTGGCGCCGGTCTGTCCGCCTGGCGCGCCATGCAAATCCAGAATAACATACAGCGAATACGTCCTGCACCAATCGATCACCTGATCAATGAGCCTCAGATGACCTTCATGATATACAAAAGGCGGGTGCTGCCCTTCCTCCATAATGAACCTCGCATTGATCGGTACTCGAATGGAATTGAAGCCTTCTGAAGCGATCTGCCGGATATCGGCTTCCGTGATATAACGCTCGTAATAGGTCTCCCAGAACGCAGCCGCCTTCTCCTCGCCGATCAGCTCCCTAACCATGCCTTCGATGCGCCGCGGACGGTCTCCCTGCTCCGGCATTTTCCACATGTATCCTTCCGGCAGCAGCCAGCTTCCAAGTCCGACTCCCTGCAGCAGAATTTCCTGACCCTCCCCATTGACTAAACGTTGGCCGTCCGCCTTAACGAAACCGTTTACTAAAGAATCTCTGGTATCCTTCATATTGTCACTCCCTCGGTTATCATGTCTGTAACGAATGTAATTGACCTGTGCTTAGCAACGACTTCCTTCCGCCCACAGACCGAACATCAAACAAAATATAACACGACGTCCCAAGGGATGAGCCTCATTGCCGAAAATCAGGGTATCATTCTGAAATATCGCCACCCGGGCAAAAAGAAAAAGGCGCTCTCCTCTTTACGAGGATTGCACCTTTCCGCTTATCAAACTTACGAAGAAACCTCCGTAGCCGGCTGGGCCGGAACAGGGTGACTTGGTGATCTTCCCTTCCGCAAGCTGCCCGGCAGTTTACCAAAAAAGATCCAGGTCCAGCTCCCGAGACGACTCATGCTGTACACCACCATATACGAGACCACAAGTGCACTGATAAGTCCGCCAGCATACCACGCCAGCAGCAGCCAGGAGTTCTCCGTCTGCGGAGGAAAGTCCCGGTAGAGGAGCAGAACCAGCGGATGCACCAGATACACACCGAAGGAATACACGCCGAGCCGCCTGAACCCGTTCAACCACCATGCCCTCTTATTCCCAAAATGGAGAGCAACCTGAAGCATGACCAGTGCGGTGGTCAACGTATGCACATTCCAGAAGGCATCGTAGAGCAGCGGATGATACTCCGTCCCCAGCAGCCGCTGATTGTATCGAAGGCCGATATGCACCAGCACGGCGCCCAGCCATACTGCCCAGAGCGCGATCCAGCCCAGCTTGCGCAGCGCCGGTCTTGCGGCAAACTGCGTTGAAGTTAGCCAATCCTTGACCCGGTCATAATAAATGCCGATCCATGCCCCGAGAAAATAATACGACAGAAACGACAGCGACCAGCTGTTCCGGTTCGTTACGTCCCACCAGGCATCATTGCCGATATAGAACAACCACTGCAGTACAATGCCGACCAGCACGCAGACCGCCGCGAAGCCGCGGAATCGCTTCAGCAGCATCAGCACGAGCGGGAACAGCAGATAGAACTGGATGTTAATGAAGATGAAATATAAGTGCGTGTAAGATTTCCCCGTTGCCAGCTTGGGCCAGAAACTCTCCAGCATTGCCGCCAGATTCGGCTCGCCTCCGCGATGATACCAGGCCACCGTAAAGAATAACACTGAGAACAGCAGGTACGGCACCAGGATATACATCAGCCGGTTTTTGAAGAACCGCGCAAGGTCACGGCCCTTGAACGGACGATGATAATAGTTATAGAACAGCACGAAGCTGCTCAGAAATATGAAGGTCGTCGTTCCAACCTTCGAGAATATGTTCAAGAAGTTATACAAGCCAAAAAAATCGTCCCCGCGCATCTGAACTGTGGCGAACGACGTCGCATGCACCATCAGCACGCCCATCATCGCAAAGCCCCGAACCAGGTCGATTTCGGTTATTTTTGCACGTTTATCCATGTTGCCTCCTTCATATGAATACGCCCCCTATTATATCTCACTCCCCACCGCTTGGATACTAAATTTTCCTAAAAGTGGCATGGAACAAGCTCCCTTTGCCATACCAGTGTAAAAAGGGCCTGGCACCAAGACAGGACACAAGCTTACATGATGCAAGCGTCCAATTCGAAGTGAATAGGAGGGGATTTCTACTGATTGAATTTAGCCGCGTCAACAAATTTTTCGGAACCTTCCATGTTCTGAAAGAAATCGACCTGACCATTTCCCAAGGGGAAGTCGTTGTCATCGTTGGACCTTCCGGCTCCGGTAAAAGCACGCTGCTGCGGTGCATCAATCGGCTCGAAAGCATTACGGATGGCGAGCTTGTCGTGAATGGCGTCAAGCTGCATGACAAGAAGATCGACATTAATACGTTCAGGCGAAATATCGGGATGGTCTTCCAGCATTTCAACCTGTACCCGCACAAAAAGGTGATCGACAATATCATTCTCGCGCCCATGAAGGTGCTGGGGATGTCCAAAGCGGAGGCAACGGAAAAAGCAATGACGTATCTGCAGCGAGTCGGAATTGCGGACAAAGCGGACAGCTATCCCTCCCAACTCTCGGGCGGCCAGCAGCAGCGGGTTGCGATTGCCCGCGGATTGACCATGAACCCGAAGATTATGCTGTTTGATGAACCGACGTCCGCACTCGACCCGGAGATGATCGGCGAAGTGCTGGATGTCATGCGTTCACTCGCCCACCAAGGCATGACCATGGCCGTGGTTACCCATGAGATGGGCTTCGCCCGCGAAGCCGCGGATCGAATCGTCTTTATGGACGAAGGCCGGATTATCGAGGATGCGCCCGCCTCCGATTTTTTCAATCAGCCGCAGGAAGAAAGAGCACGGGCGTTCCTGAGCCGCCTGCTGCATCACTAACCCGGACTTGGTGCGTAGGGGCGGAAAGAAATTGCCGCTTGGCTCTTTAGGAGCTTGCATATTAAGAGAATTCATATCTTTAAGGGGGATCTGGTGTATGAAGAAAAGATTGACGAGGACCTTCAAGTGGAGCGCGGCCCTGCTCGCTTTAGTCATCATGCTGGTCGCATCCGGATGCGGGGGTTCCGGGAATACGGACACCCTCGAGGCGATCAAGAAGCGGGGCAAGCTTGTAGCCGGGGTGAAATATGATACGAAGCTGTTTGGGCTGCAGGACCCTGCCTCCGGCAATGTGGAGGGCTTTGATATCGACATCGCCAAAGCGCTGGCCAAAAAAATTCTCGGTGACGAGACCAAAGTCGAGCTGAAGGAGGTCACCTCCAAAACCCGGATCGACATGCTGAAGAACGGGGACATTGACATCATTATCGCCACAATGACTATAACGGAAGAGCGCAAAGAGCAGGTGGACTTCAGCGATGTGTATTTTGAAGCAGGCCAATCGCTGCTCGTGAAGAAGGGAAGCCCGATCACGGGTCCGGAAAGCCTGAACAAGGATACGAAGGTGCTTACCGTAAAGGGCTCTACCTCTGCGCAAAACATCCGCGAGAAAGCGCCCGACGCGGTCATTCTCGAATTCGAGAACTATCAGGACGCCTTCACCGCCCTCAAAGCGGGACAGGGCGATGCCCTGACCACCGACAATTCCATCCTCCTCGGCATGCAGCAGCAGGACCCGAGCTTTGAGCTGGTCGGCGGCAACTTTACGGATGAACCATACGGCATGGCCATCAAAAAAGGGAATCCGGAGTTCGTGAAAACCGTCAACGAGTTGTTGAAGGAGCTGAAGGACAGCGGCGAATACGACAAACTGTATGAGCAATGGATGGGCGTAAAACCGGAATAACCGCAAGCATATAATGGTCGGCCGGGCTTAAGGCGTCAGGGCTCCAATCAGATTCCTCCCTATTATCGGGCGGAACAGCCTGGCTACTTTTGACCGGCTAAACGACCATCATCCCCCATTGGAGGTGAGGCATTTTGACCTTGTGGGATTTTAACATTCTGGTCCAGCATTGGGATCAATTCATGGCTGGCCTGGGCCAAACCATTCTCGCCAGCCTGCTTGGGCTGATCGGCAGCCTGGTGCTGGGCACCTTGATCGCCATCCTGCGGATTGCCCCATTCCGCATATTGAAAGCCATCGGCGCCATCTATGTTGAGTTTATCCGCAACATTCCGCTCTTGGTGGTTGTCTTTTTCTTTTTCCTGGGCCTGCCCTCTCTCGGCATACCGGTTGACCCGTTTACTTCGGGTACGCTTGGGCTGATGGTGTATACGGCCGCCTTCATTGCCGAAGCCATTCGGGCGGGGATCCAGGCGGTACCCTCCGGACAGTCGGAGGCGGCTCGCTCCTCCGGGCTGAGTTATATCCAGAATATGCGCTACATCATTCTTCCGCAGGCGATCAAAATCGTACTACCGGCCATCGGCAACCAATTGATCAATCTGGTCAAAAACTCCTCGGTCCTCGGCGTTATCGCCGGACTGGACCTGATGTATTATGCCGATCTGATTAACCTGAGCACCTTCAAAGGCATTCCCGTCTATACGTTTGTGGCCTTGTTCTACCTGCTCCTGACCATACCGCTCAGCCTGGCCGTCCATTACATGGAACGCCGCTTTGCGAGAAGCAATTGACGTTAAACCCAAGTTTGCCTAATAAACAGGAGGTGGCATGAGATGGATTTTATCGGTGCGTACTCCTGGCCGAATCTGCGATATCTCCTTCAAGGCTTTTGGATCACGGTGCAGGTTGCCGGCTTATCCATTGTATTCAGCTTCATCATTGGAACCGTGCTCGGGACCGTGAGATATACGAAAACACCCTTCCTGTCGAGGACAACGGCCATATTCGTGGATATAATCCGCAATCTGCCGCTTTTGCTGATCATTTTCTTCATCGGCATGGTTCTGCCCCAGACCGGGATTCGAATCCCCACCTTCTGGGCGGCCGTCGTCGGCCTAAGCACCTTTGAAGGAGCCATGATCGCCGAAATTGTCCGCAGCGGCCTCGTATCGGTGGATAAAGGCCAGATTGAAGCGGCCCGGGCCTCGGGTCTCTCTTATATGCAGACACTGCGGCACGTGATTCTCCCGCTGGCGCTGCGCCGAATGTCCCCGCCCATGGTGAGCCAGTTCATCTCGCTCATTAAAGACACATCGCTCGCCGTGATCATTTCACTGCCTGAGCTGATGCGCAATGTGCAGATTCTTAGCGGTTCCAGCTATGACTATGTAATACCCGCCCTTGTTTTTGCATCCTTGCTGTACTTCACGCTGAATTATCTTCTGTCCGTCATCGCCAGACGGCTGGAAGCAAGACAGATCTAACCTGGCCTGCTGTGCCTGCTTCTATTCTGGACTACTAACCATCATCGTGAAAAATGCAATCGACCCGCGATACGCACGCCCAGTTCAACCCTGCTCCGCAGCCATTTTGGCTTGCGGGGTATTTGCGCTTCCGGCAGAAACTAAGAATTCGATACTTAATCCTCCTCGTCTAATACATAATCATCCAAAAAGGAGACTACGAAAAAAATACAACCATTCTCCTTGCCATACGTATACAACGTATAAGAACTGCGTTTAAACGACAGGAGGATGAGAAATGATCAAAAGATTATTGTTAATTTCACTTGTTCTGGGAGTTCTCTCCGGCTGTTCCTTGGTGGACAGCGTGAACAATTCCTTGGATTATACGAAGGAAGCCACCACTTTTATAAATGAAACAACCCAATTTGCCGAATCCATTCCGGAGCTTGCCCAGCAAGCCGCCACGAATACAGATGCCAAGGAAACGCTGACCCAAGAGCTCGAGGCGATGAAAACCCGGATTTCGGAGTTTAATGGCATTGATGCCCCTGCCTTTGCGCAGTCCATCCATGAACAACTGGTCGGTTTAAACGACACGCTGCTGACCGACATCAACGGCTACATGGATCAAATCCAGAACGGAGTGACCGACTTCCAGAATTCCAATATCGTTCAAACCATCACTAAAATTAACGAAACGATGGATATGCTCCAAAATCTTCAGCCGTAATCTGCCAAGGTCATGACGATAACATAGAAGCCCTGCTCTGATGAGCGGGGCTTCTATGTTTACTAAGGTTTATGTATGTATTCATTCCTCATCTAAAAAAGGATTCCAGATTGGCAGTAAGCGTCTGCTTTACCACATATCGAATTCCGTCTTCGCCAGGCGCCATAATCCAGTATGTCCCTTGGTATCCTGCTTCATCCTTCGGGTCCCAAGCCACAATGAATTGCCATGCGTCGCCAAAGCTTTTATTATATTCTTCTCTATAACTCCCAGCCAAATTCTCCTGCGGAACCGATTCGATTGAAATATGCTGCACGCTTTCAAAAGCTCTCATCCATTCCGTAAATTCCACCATGTCCCGGGCGTACTGACCCGAAAAGTATCCCTCGTCTCCGCCCGACATCACATAAAAGGTTTCCGCATCCTCCGCCTGTGCTGCCTGATACAGCAAGGAAACGGTCTGCACCGGATTCCATACAGGCTGCTTCGCTTTTGCTGCGAGAAATGTCCTGTCTTCCGCCGTGTGCTGGATCTCTATAGCGATAAGCTCTTCCATGGTCGCCTCTCTTCCAAGCTCATAGGCCCCGGGGTAGATCGTGGATTGCTCCACCACTTTAAGCCCATCCGGGAACGCCGTCACAAACCACAAGTTATGATCGCCCTGACTAAGCTCCTCCAGCACGACCTCGGCCTGGCTGCCGTACGTAAGTGATAGCAGCTGGCGACTTTCCCGATCCAGCCCCTCCTTATCAAAAAGCTTGAATCGTTCCGGTCTCACCTCACGTTTGCCGGCCTCTTCGAACAGCACCTTCAGCATGGCGGGGGACATACGGACGCTCGCAATGTCAGCATGACGGAAATACGATGCAGAATCGTTAGCCTGAAGAGCCTCATACATGTTGAGAACCGCTTGAATCGGATCATGGTTGGACTCCCCCGCTGGCGGCTCTACTTCTTGCTTAACCTGGTGATGGCTTTGCTCTTCCGAATGGAATGCCGTACGCAAACTCTCCCTAGCTGGCGGCTGCAATTCCGATGCATTCCCGGCTTCTCCTTCGCTCGGCGTGGCGGCGGTTTGCTGTACGGATACGGATCCCGGTACCTCCTTCGTGCATGCCACCATTAACATAATCGTCATGACAGCCATAATCAGGATCTGTCCGGATCGCAGATACGGCCTCTTCCTCGTCTTCACTTCGTTCACCTCCATATATAACGAATACAATCGTATTTAGGATTGGCGCTGCACCGATCTCTTTATATTCATCATCGTCATAACAGTGGGGAATGTTTATCATTGTAGATGAAAAAAAAGCTCCAGCCAGATCTAAAGACCTGCAGTGGGAGCTCCTTTTCATATTATGCATCATTTAAAATTGATTATAGCTTACAAATTCCAATACCGGCTTGCGATAGCCCCGGGGACGTGGCTTTCTTGCATCCTCCTTGCCAATCGCGATCAGCATGGCAGGCACATAAGAATCCGGAATGTTCAGTTCCTTCTGCAGAATCTCGGGATCAAAACCGATCATCGGGCAGGTATCCCACCCCTTGTCCTTGGCCACCATCATCATTAACATCGCGGATAGGCTGGCATTGCGGATGGCTTCATCCCTCATGAAGGATTCTCCGCCCGCTTCATAAAAGTTCGTGACGGATTCAACCGTCATGTCATATTCGAGCTTGTCGATCACGCCCAAATTCAGAAAACCCTCATTCATTCTCCCGATCTCCCGGTAGGCCTGCTGATTTCCCAGCACAACGATGACGGCCGACGCGGTGAGTATCTTATGCTGCTTGTGGGCGGCTTCGTAAACCTTGTGCTTGACATCGGGATCCTTAACTACAACATAGTGTGTATGCTGCAAATTAAAAGCCGAAGGCGCATATTTAACTTCATTAAATATATCATTCAAATCCTGATCCGGAATTTCGATCCCTTCCATAAACCGATTGGCCGATCTCCGGCTCTTAATTAATGTTGTCAGATCACTCATATCCGCACGCCTCCATCATCGATTAGTTAAAGATTACCGCATCCAGTGAATATGCACCTGCACCCGTGAATACAAGTGCAACTGCGACTGCGATCAACAGCAGATTATACTCGTACCCATTCGCTGTAGACCAATACCCGTTTCGGCCATGCACCTTCACGATTGCGCCCAGCATCGTCAGCGTGATCAGCGCTGCACCGAGCACCGTGAGAAATCCAGCCGCGAACAACAGCCCGCCAACCAGCTCCATCAGTCCTGACAACACCGCAATTGTGACACCAGGCTTAATGCCAACCGATTCCATCCAGCCGCCGGTCCCTTTGGGGCCGTAACCGCCAAACCATCCAAACAGCTTCTGCGCGCCGTGCGCCATGAACGACAAACCAACCACCAAACGAAGTAACAACAATCCAATATCTATAGCCATTTTATTCGCCTCCATTTTATTTTTCATTTTCATAATTTATAGAAATCCATCGACACCGTTCACCGATATCTTGATTTAAAGATATATACATATAGAATGATTAACCAGCTTCATCTTCGCTAACGTTTAAACACTTTAAACTTACCCCTTTCAATCAACTAACTTTTATATAGTCGCTTAACTTAATATTAAGATATATGAAATACATCCTCCTGTCAACCGTTTATTTAAACGCCAATACAAAGAGCGTGCAGACGGTAGTCTGCACGCATAACTCATGATTCATCGTGTAAAGTCATTCCGCAAGCTTCTTGATTTCGCTGTCGGTTAGCGCCACTTTGTAAATCCGCACCTCATCCAAGCTCCCGTTAAAATAAGGGTCGGCCGCAAAACGGCTTTTACCTAAATAAGCTTCGGTTGCCAGCAGTTCATTCGGATTCAGCTTCATATGATCACCGGATGCTACGACTTGACCGTTCACGTACAGCTTACCGGCATCCCCTTGCAGCGTGACCGCAACGTGCGTCCATTCATTGCTCGGCAGTGGTGCCTTTGACAGGACGCTCTGATCTCCCATGCTGCCATGAAGCGTGAATTGAAGAACGCCCGAATGCTGGGATGGTGTCAGAAACATATGCCTGGCAAGTCCGTTCCCTACGTCCAGCACTCTCTGCCACGGTGCTCCACCCTTCCAATATACCCAAGCAGCAAAGGTAAAGTCCTCTGTATCCGCAACCCGGTTCGGCAGTTCAATATAGCCGTCCGAGCCGTCAAAGTCCATTCCGCCTCCCTGCCGGCTCTTCTCATTCCACTGGACTCCTCCAAGGACCTTGCCATGAAATCCATTATCCGAGTTGTCTAATACCGAGCCGCCCTCATTCTCACTGAATGGGTAATTCAGCAGCAGCGGCCCTGCTGACTGCTGCAACACGGTCACGTCAAAGGTCTTGGAAGTCTTCGCTTTGCCTTTCGTAATCTGAGCGGTCAGCGTAACCTTCGCGTCCCCGGCCCCGGCAGCAGGACGATGGACCTTCCCTTCCGCTGATACGACCTGGGAATGAGAGGAACTCCAGCGAATAACCGCACCGCCGGAACCCTCTGACGGCAGATCAAGATCGTAGAAAACCCCGCTCACATCCCCGAGAGACAGGTCCTTCTGCACGGCATCCACAAGTTTCTTGTCGCTTCGATCAAGCTGACGTTCGCCCCACACAGCGGTGCCATCGGCCGAGAGAGCCGTAAAGGTCATCGCATGCCGCTTCCCTTCCGGGTCCCACTGCAGAGTCAGTACGCCTTTATAACTCTTTCCATCCAGAGTAAGCAGCACATCCCGCTTGCCGCTGATCTTCCATGTCCCGGATGCTCCGCCCGTCACTTTACCGTTCTTATGAAGCTCAATCGGCATCGATTCTTTTATCACGGACGAAATATCTTTCCCGTGTTGAATCAGCTTATAGTCTCCGGCTGCATCATTCGGCGTAATTTTCTTGGCTTCTTTGGCTTCCTCACCCGCATAGCGGTATGGAGCCGCTACCGGCCAGCCGTCCTGGTTCATATACAATTCATGCACCCGGATTTCATGCTCTTCTCCCCGCTGCGGAAAGCGGCTGTGAAAGATTAGGAATGTTCTTCCGCTCTGTTCATCATAATAGACGGAGTTATGGCCCGGCGATACAGCCCCGGTGCCGATCCCCGTTCCCGGATCGCCGATCAAGCGCTTGAACAAGTAGTTGCCCATCAGTTTCACGCCATACGGCTCAATCGATCGGTCATCAAAAATCGGAAGGGAAGGATCGGCCTTCACCTCTCTCATATCGTTGCCCTCCGCATCGTAAAAAGGACCATCCGGATTTTTGGAGCGGACGACCCGCATATTGTAGCCGCCAACCGCATCCAATCCCCCGTAGGACAAATACAGGTAGTAATAGTCCGTGGTCGGGTTGTAGAGCATGTACGGCCCTTCAATCCGGCTGTGGTTGCCGCCGAGCAGCTTCTTGCCGTATCCCTGTCCAGGCAGCGGTTTTCCGGTCTTAGGATCCAGCTCCATTATAAAAATCCCGCCGGAATAGGAGCCGTATACCATCCACAGCTTGCCGTTCTTATCAAAGAACACATCCGGATCCACCACATTCGGGTGCTTCGTTGCATCATAGACGGTTCCATCCTCACTGATCTCGTCCCACATGCCGGATTTCAGAATAATGCCGGTGTCCTTATACGGGCCTTCGATCTGATCGGCTACAGCGATGCCCATAGCCGAGCGGGGGGAATCCCCTTTGCAAGCATTGTAGTACATATAGAATTTGCCGTCGGCAAGCTGAATCACATCCGCTGCCCACAAGGTATCGCTCTGTGCCCATTCCAGCGTTTCTTTCAATTCCTCCGTCACGTTCGGAATCAGCGGGTTGCCATTCGAGACCCCCGACGCCACCATGTTCCAGCTCATCAAATCCTTCGATTTTGCGGCGGCCAGATGAGAACCGAACACATAGTATATATCCCCTGTCTTGATGACGGACGGATCATGGACGGATGCCTCTCGGAATATAGGCGCTTTCTCTCCCTTCTTCACCTGCGTCTCCTGCGCCTCCTGCGCGTATACCTCAGGACCGCTCGCTGCAGGTCCTTGGCCTGAAGCGCCTAAACCTCCCACCATTAAAACTGCGGCTATCCCTGCCGCAGCCGTCTTACTCAGCATGCTCTTGTGCATATGATTCTCCCTTCGTCCCCGTTTTTTGTAAACCCTTACATAAATGAAAAACCAAGATGTTTAGTTTCGTAAATTCGTCGCTGTTTAATTTAGATTAATATAAAATGTTTTATATTTGATAAGATATTAACACTGCTCGGCATGAAATATCAATGCAAATTCTTATTATTTATGGCTACAAATCAATTATTGGTAGGAAAGACCTAACAAAACCCTGATCCAATGCGGATCAGGGTTTTGTTTTATGTTTATATAAAATTAAAGGGCGTTATGCGTTAATATGTCCACCAGTTACCCGACATGACGATCATCGAGAACAGCTTGATGCTTTCCTCATAATATCCCTCGGCGGATGCATTCGCCGTGTAACTCCATACCGAATTCAGCCAGCTCTGGTGGCTGGACGAAGTCATCGCACTTACGCCAAAAGGAGCATAGAACGCCCCACTATTATAAGTCACCAGTGCACTGCCGTTCAGGTTATACCCTGCCTTGATGTTGGCAGGACTGCTGCTTGTGGCTGATTTAATGAACGTGTTCATCTTGTTCAATTGATTCAGCGCGCGCGTATCGCCGGTCATCAGATAGTCGGTCGTAATCCGCCAAGGGGTCCGGGACGAATTATAATAATACTTCCCGTCATTTGCCCCCTCCAGGAATCCCGCTTCTGCAGGCTGATAATTGCTGCCCGACATGACTACGAAATCCGGAAGCAAGCCGGTATTGGAGCTGTAGCCGTTATAGATGGAGTTGATGATGGTATAGGTTTTATTAATGACGTTATCCCAGCGGGCATCGCCGGTAGCCGCACGGAATGCCTTCATATGGTTCAGCATGAAATCCGATGGCCGCGTAGCGGTGTCGAAGATGCCGCTTGTTGCCCAATCGCCTAAGCGCAGCGTCCACTGCGACTGATTAACGTCATTGCTCATGATGGCATTGATCATATCCTTTGCTGCCTGCAGGTAATTGATCGCCCCGCTGCTTCCCCACTGCTTGTCCGCAAGCAGGAGTGCGTAGGCAATGTCCATATCGCCGTCCGTTGCCGAATTGGCTCCCCCTATATTCTGAAAGCTGCTGTTCTGCTTCCAAGCCATCAGATACGGATTGTTATTACTCGGATGCGCTTTATAATAGCGATAAAGTCCGTCGAAATACGACTGGGCATTACTATCGTATCCCGCCATCAGAACGGTGAAGAGCATCCCGTAGCCATGAGCCTCGGACACCGTCTCGCCCGCCGAATTGTATTTTACGTAATATTGCCCTGTCGCTGCAGGCTTCAGGAAAGACCCTTTCCAGCTGTTCCATTTGCTCTTGACCGCATTGTCCATCGCTGACTGCGTCACATTGTTCGGTTTAATCGAACCGCTTGTATACGACGTATGCTGGGGAAACGGCTTGTTGGCCGCCAGAGACAATCCGGCTGGCAAGATCAGTAGAACAGCGCAGAACAACACAGCAGACTTACGGATGATCGAATTTCGGAATACTTTCATCACGCTTCGCTCCTTTGTTTTTCGAATTGGAAAGCCATTACCACTACAGCCTGGTAAACCGGTTTCGAATCAACCACCACCCTTCCAATAATCGATGGAAACGAGGAACGCTGCTTATATGTATTAATATCAAGAAAATTAGATATGTAACTGCCTCCATATAACAAAAGATATTATTCATATCTACTACTAGTATAATAGAATTGTATATTATTGTAAATTAATAGTTTGACGGAATTGATTCCGACGCAAGCAAAAAGCCGCCTTTCTGCAGCGCCATCACTGCTCGGAAAGACAGCTATCATGTTTCCTCTTCCATTCCTGTGCCGGAATCCCATTCCCGGAACTCAAGCGTTGTCCGCGTAGTTAAATATCGTCCCCAGCGTCGTTGATCCAGGGCCATACCGCTCATAAGCCTTGTCCGCTTCATCCACGGGGACCACATGCGAGATCAGCGGTTTAACCGATATTCTCCCTTCCGCCAACAGACGAATATACTCGGCGATGTTGCGGCCTTCCGTCCAGCGCACAAAGCCGATCGGGTAATCCGTATTGTTGAGTTCATAGCTTGCGTCGTAACGGCCCGGACCGCCTGCTCGCGATATGAGCACCTGCGCCTCCTTGCCAAACATCCGGTCCCGGGCGTAAGTCATGGACAAATCGCCGACAATGACGATTTTTCCCTTATCCCGAATCCATGACATCGAAGAGTTGATGAGTTCCTCCCCAGGACCGCTTGCGCACAGAATAACGCTGTCGGCTCCATATCCGCCCGTCATAACCTGAATCTGCTCCTCAAGCTGCTCCCGGTTATCATAGGCATAAGGAATATGCCGCTTCATCCCCTGCACCCGCTCCGGGTTCAGGTCAAATCCGGCAACCGGGCAAGCCGCCGCGTGCGCGATCTGGGCAATGATCTGCCCCAGGATGCCAAGTCCGACCACCACGACCGATTCGCCAAAGCGCAGATCTGCCACCCGCAGGGCATGGATCGCAATCGCTCCCAGTCCCGCAAAAGCCGCTTCCTGCGGATCCACGCCATCCGGAACCATCGCTGTTAGGTTGGAAGGCACTTTAAGCCACTGGGCATGGCGCACGTAAGGAGCCCCATAACAGGCCACCCGTTGACCAACGGTTAGCCCCTGCACGCCTTCCCCCATGTCTTCGACAATTCCAACAGCGCTGTAACCCATAATGACCTTCTGATCCGATGCTCTTCGTATAAAAATCATCTCCGTGCCCGGGCTGACCGCCGAGTATTCGGTACGAATCCGCACATGGCCTGCCGGCAATTCAGCCGGCTTCTCGATTTGATCAACGATCACTTTTCCATGAATCGTGGCAACTGCCTTCAATATGAACCCTCCTGCTCCACCTCTTATTTTCCTGATGCTTTCCGATATTCGCTGGGCGATACGCCGCTATACTTCTTAAACGTTGTCGTAAATGTGGAAGAGTTCGAATACCCCGTTTTCTCTCCGATTTCGGCAATGCTGAGATCCGTGTTCCGGAGATATTCACGTGCGTGCGATAGTCGGACCTTGTTCAAATACTCCACATAATTGACGCCGAATGTCTTCTTGAAATAATTCGAGAAATATTTCGAGCTGGTATCCAGCACTTCAGCCATATGGTCCAAATACAGATTCTCCATATAATGAAGTTCGATATATTGGGAGATGAAGGCGGGATTCAGCTTGCTCCGCGGATCATGGTTCCGCGTATTGGCCACCACGCGCATCACTTCCATTAGCGCCTTCTGAATCTCTTCATAGGTGTAGGCTTGATCGACCTTGCGGATGAAATCACTCTCCAGCTGAAACAACTCATTGCGATCAACGGACGGCGAGTCCGCCTGCTTCATGACGAGAAAGAACATACTCTTCGCAATGTGCACCAGCTGATGATGATGGATGTGAAGGTCCGCGTTCTGCTGAACAATGTCACTCACGATCTGGAGTCCTTCGTCCACCTTGCCGCTCAGCATGCAGTTGCTCAGCTTCTCAATCTTCTGAAGAGGATAATAAATATCCGGGACGTAGCGAATTTGCTCCGTGTCGACCATATCGGTGTCGGCATTCACATTCCGGTATAATCGGCCATCCTTAATGTTCCGGTATGCCTCGCAGCAGTTGCTGATCTTGGACTCATATGTCCGGCTAACGCAGCCCCACACCGTGAACATATCCGTATACTCCTGGTTGCACAGACGGATATAGTCTTCGAATTTCCGTACCAGCTGCTTGCGGTCCGACGGCTGATCCAAACCGATAAGCGCGAGGAATCTCAGCTCTTCCACATGATAAACCACCACATGTTCATAGCGTTCCTGCAGGCTGCTTCGGATCTGGGCCGTCAACTCCTCCAGGACAAAGTCCGTCTGGGCCGCTCCCTTGCCGGCAGGCTGCAAATACACGGCCGCCATCATGAAATGCCGGCATTGGAAAAAATGCGTGTAATGCTTCTGCATCTGCATTTCCTGCTCGCGCGAATGGTGATGGCCATCCAGCGTTTGCAGAAACACGCCGCGGCGAATATCCTCATCCACCAGGTCCATCTGCTTCTTCAGGGATTCATTCTCCCGCTGGACCTTGATGATGCCGCTCTGGATTTTTACAAAATCATTCCCTTTCAGAGAACTGCCTCCGAGCAGCTGCACAATGTTCTTCACCGGCCGGTACAGATAAATGCTGAGCAGCACCGACAAGATGATGTTTAACGCAATCGCGCCATACATAATCCACGTATTGGCATTCGTGACGGAATCGATATTTTGAAACTTATACGGCAATTTATTGATATATATAAAACCGTTATAGTCCGATTTGTAGAAATTGTACTCAAAATCGTCGTGTGTGAGGGAAGCTTCCTGCGACGGGTTAAAGTATACGTCGTTCAGAATGCCTACCAAATCCAGATCCTTCTCGGTGCTCAAGATGACGTTCCGGTTCGCATCCAGCACGATGAGCGAGGCGCCGGGAATCATCGAGTTCAAATCGATCCCTTTCAGCAGCCGGTTCACGTTGATCAGGACCATGAGGTTTTTGTTCGACATCCTGACCTTGTTGCCGTCCACGGCTATCATCAAATTACGGCCATATCCGCTGCTCTGATCCGCATAAACCTCTGCCGGAAAGATGGTAAGCTCGTGCTCCGATCGGGTAAACGTCTTCCAGAACATCGAGTTGAACTTCTGGGACTTGTACCGCCTGTCAAACAAGGCGTCGAGATTGCTGGTTCCGCGCGTCGTAATGGCCAAATCATGATTGTCGAACGAGATGACCACATCCTCCACGATGTCCACGTTGGACACAATGCTGGAGACGCTGTCCTGCAAGGAAATGACTTTCTCCATGTCCAGCATGCCGTTCTCCATCAGCATCCGATCTGAAGGAAGCGCATGGATATTAAAAATCAGGTTGTTTACGGAGGAGAAACTGGTATCAAACGACTGAATGATATTTCTGATCACCATCCGGTTGTTCTCGCTCACCTTGTCGTAAATTCCGGTAATGGAATTCTTGTACACAATGTAATTGAATATGAACATGATGCCGACGACCAGTTGCAGAGCGAAGAAAATCTGGAGCAAACCTCTGTTGGCGATCAATCGATTCATACGGATTCACCTCTCTTGGATGTCATCCCTTCATATTCAACATGAAAGCCCTCGTCACCTCCCCGTTATCCCTTCTCGGAACCAAGCATGACCCCTTTGGCAAAATACTTCTGGGCAAACGGATAGATCAGCAGCACCGGAATCATCGACAGCACGATGGTTGCATTCTTCATGGCTTGCGGAGCAAGCGCCGACGCATCCACCAGACTCGGGTTGCTGCCGTTCTCGCTGAAAATCAGCATATCCCTAAGCACGACCTGGAGCGGATACATATTCGTATCGTTCAGATAAATCAATGGAATAAAGAAGCTGTTCCAGTGGCCCATGAAGTAAAACAATCCGATTGAGGCCAGCGCCGGTTTGGACAGCGGAAGCACGATCTGGAACAGAATACGGTACTCGGAAGCGCCGTCAACAACAGCTGCCTCACGCAGAGATTCCGACATGTTCTCGTAGAAGCTTTTGAGGATTAACAGTTCAAAGGTCCAAATCGCATTTGGAAGCACGAGCGCCCAAACGCTGTCCAGCAGGCCAAGCTCCGATACGATCAGGTAGTTCGGAATGATCCCCGGATTCAGGAACATGGTCATGATGATTGCCAGCAGAAAGAACTTGCGCCCGAAAAAGTTTTTGCGTGCGAGCGGATAAGCCGCTACGGCCGTAAGCAGCAGGTTAATCACCGTACCGAGCGCGGTATAAAAAATCGTGTTCAGGTAGGCGCGAGGCACCCGGTCATCATTCAGCACCTGGGCATAGGCGTCCAGATTAAATCCCTTGGGAAACAAGGTGATATTCCCTTGCACCACTTCGGAAGTCGCACTGAGGGAAACGGCGGTGATATACACGACAGGGTACACGGTAATAATGGCAAGGCACGTCAGAATCAGCGTATTGATGATGCCAAACAACGAGATATTCCGAAGGCTGAAGCGTTTGTTGTTTACCATAATCCGCTACCTCCCAGCCGCTTGCTGAAGTAGTTAGAGGACAGCAGCAATATCATGGCAACAACGGCTTCGAACAAGCCCACGGCTGCGCCATAGCTATAGTTGCTCTCCAGGAGCCCTTTCCGGTAGACATAAGTCGAGAATACGTCCGCTACCTCGTAGGTCATCGGATTATAAAGCAGCAGTACCTTCTCGTATCCGATCCGGAGCATCGATCCCGTCTTCAAGACAAACATGATAATAATCGTTGGAAGAATGGCGGGAATCGTAATTCTGAAGATCATGTGGCGTCTTTTGGCACCATCCACCTTGGCCGCTTCGTAGAGCGACGGGCTGATCCCTGCGATTGCAGCCATATAGATAATGGCCTCATAACCGACGGTTGCCCAGATATCCGATGAGACATAGATGGTTCTAAACCAGCTCGGTTCTATGAGAAAGTACGTCTTCTCAAAGCCTAGGGCAGCGATAAGCTGGTTAATGATCCCCTGATTGGGCGACAGGAAGTCGATGATCATGCTGCTGATAATGACGACCGACAGGAACGAAGGCAGATAGCTGAGTGTTTGAACCGACTTTTTGAACCATTTCACTCTGACCTCGTTTAAGAGAATCGCCAGAATGATGGGAAAAGGAAAACCGAAAATGAGATTATATACGCCGAGAAGCAGCGTATTCTTGAACAACAGCCAGAAATCCGGACTGTTGAAAAATTTCTCGAAATGCTTGAGCCCCACCCAGTCGCTCTCCAGGATGCCGGTGAATACGCTGTAGTCCTTGAAGGCAATGATTAAGCCGTACAGGGGCCCGTATCGGAAAATAATATAAAACAACAGGCACGGGATAAACAAAATCAACAGCTGTCTGTCCCGCTTCATATGCTGAAAGGCCGAAACCATTCTTCTTCCAAGCCCGCCGCGGGGATTGGCGAGATTTGTCTCTGTCCCTGCACTTGACATGGTGTTCCCTCCTTAAGATGATGAGCAGCACCCGAGCGTGGTACCCGGATGCCGTCATCACTCCTATTTCTTCTGCAGATTAATTCGTGGCTTCATCCAATCTCTTCTGGGCTGCGTTGAAAATATCGACGAGCTGCTTGGCTCCCTGCTTCTCAGCCTGGACCTGCCATTGCTGCCACTCGGCATCGCCGTAGTTTTTGTTCAGAATGTATTTTGCGTTAAATTCATCCGCCAATTTCTTCAGCGAGGTTTGGATTTCCGCAATCGTTGCGGTTTCGTCATCCGTAAAGTTCACAACCGGATCCAGCGGCTCGAATTTATTGCCGTTCAGCAGCTTATCCTGAGCCTCCTGCTCCTTCTCCGTGTAGTTGAAGTACACGCTGCGCTTATCGGAATTGACATACAGACCTTGCAGCCACAGACCATAACGGTCCTCCAGCACGCTGATATCCACCAGCGGCACGTCGGTCAGCTCCGGATAGACGGCTTTATCGCCTTCCATCTTGAACGTCTCACCTTCCACGCCCATCGTTACCAGGGTTGCGCCGGACGGGCTCGTCAGGTAGTCGAGCAGCTTCAGGGCAGCTTCCTTGTTGTCGTTGTTTGCTACCGCGATGCTGAAGCCGTTCGTGATGCTCTCGATCGTCTTGCCGTTGCCGGTCGGTCCAACCGGATTTCCGTATCTGAGATCATAATTCGGGTTTTGATCCTTAACCTGGTTGTAGAACAGGTCCAAACGTCCGATCCAGTCATAGGTCACAAAAGATTTATTGCCTGACGTCATTTTCGCCGTCCAGGAATCGTCGGTGTCCGTCATGAATTCCGGATCCAGGAGTCCCTCGGTGTACAGCTTCTTCATGAAATCGAGCATTTCTTTGTGCTCTGGCTGTATCGTAGCGTATTTCCACACCTTGGCCGTCTCGTCGTAATACGTCGGATAGTTGGCTCCGCCGATTCCCCAGCCGAAGGCCCAGTCGCGGAAAATGTGCTCCTTCGTCTTGGAGGCGTAAGGATAGGAGTCCGGATAGGCTTCCTTCAATTTCTTCAGAGCCTGGTAAAACTCATCGGTATTCGTCCATTCCTTGATGCCCAGCTCATCGAAAATATCTTTGCGGTACAGGAAGCCGTGGTTGACGTCACGGTTAATGTTCGCAACCGGCCAGGTATAGATGTTGCCGGATTCGTCTCCGAAGGACGGAATGACCCACGGGTTCTCGTCCACATACATTTTTTTGAAGTTCGGCAGCATGTCTAGATATTCGTTAATGGCAACGACCGCTTTCTGTTTGCCGATCTTCTTCAGCTCCGGAGGCGTCAGCCCGTGGATAATGTCCGGGAGCTTGCCGGATGCAACTGTTACTTTCAGTTTGTCTTGAAACGTAGCCGAGGAATAAGCTTGGAAATTCACTTTGATTCCGGTTCGCTTCTCGATTTCCTTGGCAAGCAAGGAATCATTCAGGTTGGTTTTCTCGCTGACGACCATCCAATTGATCGTTGTCGGTTTATCGACCAATGGAAGCGCGAGGCCTCCTGTATCTCCATATTGATCGGGATCTGCCGGTGCCGTTGGAGGTGCTGTGTCTCCGTCCGTTTCGGGAGCTGCCTCTTTATCTCCTCCGCTGCATGCGGCCAGGATCGAAATGATTAATGTAAATACGAGTGCCATGCGAAACCACTTTTTTGTCATGTTCGTTCCTCCTCTTAATCCATCATTTGAATGCGGCTGTCTGAATCTGTGCGATCGCTACTCTACCCCCGTCATTTCCTCTCATCTGTGTATGTTTGCTTACTCATCCGGTCTGCGCTGCTGATGCAAGTCGCTTTCTATCATTCCTCCTTGTTGGCGATAATCCCCAGCTGAGCGCAGGGAATATTCTAAAATCATTCGGGCAGCCGATGCCGATCCTCGGTACGGATTTTTCTACCCATCCACATCATAAAAACGCTTCCACGATTCGTAAAGAAGCGTATTTCTGCGAGATGGTGTTTTTTCTCGATCAGGCGGATAAAAAGCCGAAAACCCGCATAATATCAGGCTTTTCAGGCAGGTGGAAAATGCTAAAGCGGTAGAAATAGATGAAAAAATAGAGGGATTTCATCACGAAATCCCTCACGGAGCATGTTAAATTTCTTCTCTAACTCATCGTATATTCGAGGACCAGAACGCCTTAGGCGATCCATCAAAATAGGTGTGAATTCATTCACCCGTTTCGTCTTTTTTGGCTTTGGCAGCCTTTTCCCGTAATTTCTTGCCTTCCTTGCCGTACAAATCCTTCAAGATTTTCTTACCGGTCGGCGTCTGTGCAAGCCCGCCTTTCGCGGTCTCCCGGTGCTTGGCCGGCATAGCCGTGCCAACCTCCAGCATGACATCGATCACTTCATCCGACGGGATGACGCTTCGAACGCCGGCCAGCGCCATATCCGACGCCGCCAGCGCCGTAACCGCGCCGAAGCCGTTGCGCACGATGCAAGGAATCTCGACCAGTCCGCCAACCGGGTCGCAGATGAGCCCTAAGGAATTTTTCAGTGCAAGTCCAACGGCATGAACCGCTTGCTCCGGCGTGCCGCCCCTCAGCTCTGTCAGAGCGCCTGCCGCCATGCCGATGGCTGAGCCCACTTCGGCTTGACAGCCGCCCTCCGCACCGGAAATAAACGAATTGTTGGCGATCACGTAGCCGATCGCGCCTGCGCTAAACAGCCCCATCACCAGATGCTCGTCTTCCCAGCCGAAGCGCTCCTGCGTGCTGACGAATACGCCGGGGATAATGCCGCAGGAGCCTGCTGTCGGCGTAGCCACGATGCGCCCCATGGAGGCATTGACTTCGGACACGGACAGCGCGTAGGCCAGTGCCGTGCAAGCGTCGGTACCGAGCGCAGGCACCCCGGTGCTCATATATTGATGGACGCGAACGGCATCCCCGCCGGTCAGTCCGCTTTTGGAAGGAACAGGTTCATGGATCCCCCGGTGCACCGCTTCCTTCATGATGCCGTAATAATCGGCCATTTGTTTAAACGTCTCTTCCTTACTCTTGCCGGTTTCCTTGATCTGCTCATTCAGCATCAGCTGGCCGATCGTAACCTGGTCCTCCCGGCAGCATACGATGATTTGCTCCAGCGTAGAAAACTTCATGACTGCGCCTCCTCTACTGTCAAATCCGCAACGACGACGCGGTGCACGCTCGGCAGCCCTTCGATATGCTTCATCAACTCGGCCGGGACCGCTTCATCCGACTCCACCACCGTCATGGCATCGCCGCCTCTTCCCTTGCGGTCCACGTCCATATAGGCAATGTTGACGCCGCCTGCCTCCAGGAGCCGGGTGATATGCGCGACCATGCCCGGCGTATCATCATGAAAGACCAGCAGCACCGGATAATTCATCGTAAACTTAACGTCGAAACCGTTCACGCGCAGCATTTCTACACTGCCTCCGCCAATGGAAGCGCCTGCAATGACGTCGGTATGATCGCCGTCCGTCAGCCTCAGCTCCACGGTATTCGGGTGAAAGGCCACATTCTGTGCCGTTTTGAAATTAAGTTCAATGCCTGCCGCCTCCGCAAGCTCGATCGAATTCCGGATACGCATATCATCCGTGGCAAAATCGAGCAATCCGCCCACGACAGCCAGATCGGTGCCGTGGCCGCGGTAAGTTTCAGCAAAAGAACCGTAGAACACAATTTCCGCTTGATCGGGGAATGCTCCAAATATGCGCCGCGCAGCCCTTCCGATCCGCACGGCCCCAGCGGTATGAGAGCTCGATGGCCCCACCATACTGGGCCCAATAATAGAAAACACATCTTTAAACCGCATGCGCGATTCCCCACTTTCAACTATTCTGCCCTCATTGTATCAGTCCGCCAGCCAACTTTCCAAGTGCTCTTGTATAAAATCGTCATCGTTCAAATGCGGATAATCCCGGTAGACTCTGTCAATCTCTTCGGATTGTCCGGGAGACAGCGTTTCATGCGGATTCAGGCACCATGTGCCTTGCAGCAGCCCCTGCCTGCGGAGCACCTCATGGATGCCCGGAATACAGCCTGCAAACTGATGTGCGGGATCAAAAAAGGCTGCATTGGAGTCGGTAATCTCCACATTGCGTGTGAGCCACTCCTTCGCGAATTGCACCTGTGTGCGTGCCTCCTTGATTTCTTCCAGCAGCTCTACCGCTTTCTTGGTCCAGACAGCCCAATGACCGAGCAGACCGCCGACGATAGGCTTGGTAACCAGCGTCCCGTCCACATGGAATTGATACGTCGTCAGCAAATCGTTGACGATGTTATCATCATTCCCCGTATAGAGCGCAATGTCATCTCTGCGGCTCGAATAACAGACGGCACGAACGACGTCAATCGTCTGATAGCGGTTGAAGGGAGCCATCTTGATTGCCACGATATTCGGAATTTCGGCGAAGGCGCGCCAAAAGTCGAAGGAGAAGATGTTGCCCCCAACCGACGGCTGAAGGTAGAACCCGATCACCGGCATCCTCTGCGCAATCTTCTCCGTGCGCCTTAGAATGTCTTCTTCACTCCAGCCGCTTAAACCGCCCATGCTGAGGAGGACGGCGTCATAGCCGAGTTTTCGGGCGATCTCCGTTTCCTCTACAGCCTGCTCCGTGGGGCCGCAGACACCGGCCACCATAATGAACGGCCGATCGAGCTTCGCCTTGCGAACCTCTTCTGCCGCAAGTCGCAGCACGGGTTCATACAAGTCGATTCCCTTGTCACGGATCTCGAATTGGGTCGAATGAACGCCGACAGCAACACCGCCCGCACCGGATGCCGCATAATAGCGCGTTAATGCCCGCTGGCGTCGTTCGTCCAGCTTCCGGTTCTCATCCAAAGCAAGCGGGTGAGCCGGTATAACAAGCCCATCATGCAGAGCTTTAAGCTTCTCGGGGGCTAAACGTTGAGTTGCAGGAACCTGTCCGCTCATTAGAATTTCCCCTTTCTCTCTTGGAAGTGAGTCGGCTTATTCCAGCTCTCGCCGCCCGATTGCACCCATGCTGCGGTCCAGTCCAGCATCTGCAGCAGAGACACCTTCGGATAACCGAACAGCTGGTGGGATTTCGCAGCATTGTTCAGGAGTGCGGTCTCGGATTCCGTACCCGTAAAGGTCACTTCCTTGCCCATCCGTGCCGCCAATTCCTGTGCCGCCCAGCGGATCGACATCGTCTCCGGTCCGGTAATGTTGATAATTTCCGGAGGAGAGCTGCAGCGCAGGAGCGAACGGAGTGCCATCTCATTGGCATCTCCTTGCCATATGATATTCGCATGCCCCATCGCCAGGTGAATCGGCCGGTCCTCGTGAATCGATCTGGCCAGCTCATGCAGAACGCCGTACCGCATGTCGATGGCATAATTCAGGCGGTAAATCGCCATCGGCGTACCATTCTGGTGGGAGAAATATTCAAAGACGCGCTCTCTGCCGAGACAAGACTGCGCATACTCTCCAACCGGCTCCGGCGCTACGGATTCGTTGACTCCACCGCTGCCCACCGGTGAGAACGGGTACACATTTCCTGATGAAAATACGACCATTCTGGATTGCTTGAATTTCTCGGCCACCCGGCCCGGCAAGTACGAGTTCATCGCCCAAGTAAAATATTCACGGCCGGTCGTGCCGAATTTATTGCCCGCCATGTAGATCACGTTCGGAGCCTCGGGCAGCTTCTGCAATTCCCCATCGTTCAGCAGGTCGCACGAAATCGTCTGAACGCCCGCCTCCTCCAGCTCACGTCTAGCCTCCTGGTTCGAGAACCGCGATACGCCGATGATCCGTTTGCCTCCACCGCCTTCCCGAACGGCGTTGGCCGCCAGCCTTGCAAGGCTGGGACCCATTTTCCCGCCGACGCCCAGCACAAGAATATCCCCCTCCAAAGATGCCAGATCGGCAACAAGCTGTGCTGAAGGCTCCGCCAGCTTCGCTTCTAATTCTGCAACGGTTAACATGAACAATCTCCTCCTCCGATTGATGATTCTTCTTCATCATACGGCCCCAATTGATATAAAGACAAATCTTTAAATCGTCTTTAAATAGATAGACAGATCGTGTTTAGAGGAAGTTTTTCTTGCGAGATAAAGATGCTAAGCCTCGCATGTTTATATTTTCTTATCTCTTAAAAAAAGCTCCCTGGTCTCAGGGAGCAAACGAAACGTTCAGCACGATGTGTCGAAGCACGAGGAAGGCAATGATAAAGGAGGCTGCCAGCCCCAGCATCGTGAAGATGACGATTTTCTCAACGCGAGTAAATTTGACCTTCGTTTTATTCATCACGATCACCTCGTCCTCCATTATAATACATATCTGATATCCTATTCCAGAATGGTGAATCTGAAGATTTGCCTTGGCCTTCCTCTGGATTTTATGATTGTTTTTTGATGTATTTAGGTCTGCTCCTGCCGTTATTCGTCTTTCAATCGTTTTTCCTCGTCCTTGTGGCCTTCCGGATGCCCTTGCTCCGATGTCGCGCCGTTATTGAGCAGCTTTCGTATTCGGGCTGCCTCTTCCCGTTTCCGCTGCCCCGATCTTCGTGCCAGCCATAGGATGAGCAGAACGAAGGCCGCGATGACCAATAAGGGAAGTGAGCCGGAAAGGATGACGATAATCCATTGGATGATGATGGTGATCACATCGATGCTGCCCTGAAAAGCTTGGGAAACCCGCTGTCCGAGCGGCGCTTGAATGGCGGACGTTTTGGGATCATCCTTTTTTTCGGGCGACTCGTAAAGCCTGATTTCTACCGTGGAGTAAGACACGTTTTGGTCAATGTAACGCATCCGGCCTTTCATCTGCTCGATTTCGGATTGAATGCGCTCCAGCTCGTTGGCAAAAGCGACAAGGTCGGTCGTTTTTGTTGCTTTTTTCATGAAGGCGACGTACTGCTCCTCCATGATTTGCTTGGCCTTAAGCCTGGATTCCAAATCGATGTATTCCTCGGTCACGTCCTGCCCTTCGATGCTTCGCTGCAGGCTTTCATGCGCAATGTTCTCCAAACGGTCTATAAAGGAGGAGAAACCGTTCGCAGGAACTTTCACAATAAGCGTGCCGCCTTTTTCGCTGCTGGACTGGGTTTCGCTGAAATTAACAATATAACCGCCGGAAAGCGTCACTGTGTTCCGGACTTCCGACTGCGCTTTTCCATAGTCCTGAATCTCCATCACGATATTCGCTTTGTACATCAGCTTTTGGTTGAGGCCGCTTGACAAATCCTGCGAGTTAAACCCTGCGCCGGAAGTCTGGGCAGACGATGGCATATTCGGAAGCTCAGCATCCGCCGATGCCGGCTCCTCGGCGCTGTTCTTGCTCTTATCCGCCGTTTCGCTTTCGGCTTTCGCCGCACCTCCATCTGTTTTGTTTGAGGCTTGATCCGTCGATGTTACTTGCTTTTCAACGGGCGCGGCACCCCCGGCGCTCTTGTCTTGAGTACCCGAAGAGCAGCCGCTGACCAGCAATACGATAAGCATCAAAGCAGCAATCCATGAACCCCGCTTTCCCATACTTCAGCCCCCTGTAGATAAATATTTCCCGTTTTATCTACTAACGGTTCCATCATCTGGAAGGTTGCAGGCGCGCTAAAAAATCTATCCAAGCGGGACCATACCGGAAAGGCGCCTCCTCCGTCGCATAACGGAAGAGGCGCCAGTGTTCCCAAAGTTATTTCACAACGCTACTCCAAAAACGTGAATCTGAATATCTGCCTTGGCCTTCCCCTCGGCACCTTCTCGATTCCGGCTATCTCAACCAAGTCGTTGTCGGTCCACAGTTGGAGCAGCCGATGTGCACTGCGGACGGTAATGTCCAGCAGGTGAGCGAGCTCATGGACCTTGTATTCATATTTACCCGAACGGGCACGCTGGTTCAGCAGCTTGCTCAAGTAGGCGCTCGTCATCCCTGCGTCCTCTGCCCGCTTGATCAGCCCTGCATCCGTAAAGGACAGCACCTCCTGCACAGGGTCGGACATCTCCAGCGGTCCGATCAGCGTGCCATCCTCACGCACGATAAAGCAGGCGTTGCCGCCCACCTCCTTGGATTTCCTCATCGCGATTCGCGCATTGGTTCCCGCCATGCTGGCCGACTGGCCAAAACCCATGCCGATGCTGAGCGAAATGCCATAGGTTTTGTTCACATCTTTAGCCAAGGGGATCGTTTTATAGCCGCCGGTTTCCCGTTCAAAGATGCCGCGTGTCGTGAAGAACAAATACTCGTCCCCGCCCAGATGGGTCAGATAGCCGTCCAGTGATTCCACATAATCGAGCACCATCCGGTGAATGTCCAGCTTCAGCTTCTGCACCTCATGCTCATTATTCCGTCTTAACGCCTGGGTTCCAAAATCGTCTATATTAATCATCCCGACCACGATCTGACCTTCTCTGCTGCGGCGGGATGCCGTAGACAGCAAAGCCCGCTCCAGCGATACCACGATATCCTGATCGGAAGGCAGCAGCCACTCATTAGGGACCCCAAGCCTCGTCAGCTCATGGGCCACCGCTTCCACGCCCGTGAACGCAACGGAGCACCCGCCGGATTCATATTGTAGACGGTGAAAAGCAATCAGGTTCTCCTTCGGGGCATAAGCCGGCCCATCGTAAATGGCGGCCTGTACGGCCGGGATACCCAGATCCCTTATCGTCCGGACCACCATCGTCTCGGTTAAAGTATCCACCGATATGCCGCCAGTCAGTCTTCCCCGCTGCCCGGCATGGAACAACGCTTTATATAAACCCGCGTCCGTGACAGGGACATAATGCACAGGGATCGAGACCTGTCCGAGCTCCTTCACCTTGCGCTGGGTCAGCGGATCCGAGAGGAACAACACCTCAACCTCGCCTCCGATCCGCTCAGCCAGTGCCGGCGCTTCGCCATCATCCTGAAAAACAAGCGGTACGGGGTCAAAGGAAGGAAAGGTTTCAATGACCTTCATAATTTTATCAACGATCGTCTGGGTTCCGATAATACCGATACGAATTTGCTGGACAGTGAGTTGCCTCCGCTCCGTCATGTTTCATTCACTCCCATCTTTCCCATTGCCGGGAAGCCGCTTATCGGCAAGCCGGGATGGATACCTAAATCATACCCGCTATCGGAAATTTGGCAAGTGAAAATGGCCAGCAAAATTCATTGCTTTTCGGCTCCAATCCTGCTGCCTGCCTCTATAAACCCCCGCAAAAAAAGAGCCATTACGGCTCTTTAATCGACTTTCATTCCTGGGCATATAACGATTCCATGCATCATGCGCACGGTACAGTCCAGCCGGATGCTTGGATGCTGTCGGCCATATGCCGATTATTCACAATGTGGCGGCTACCAGCCCAAATCCAGCGTCTTCCCCGTCTCCGCATAGGTCTTCAGAATGCTCATGGTCATCCACCAGCCGTCCGCTGCCTTGGCACGGGACGGGTGATTTGGCGTGTATTGATCATTGACGAGCGTCAGCTTGGTACAGTTCCCTACCGGCTCGAGAGTGAATGTAATCCGAGACTCCAGCTCCTCATGATTGGCATAATACGACGGCCCCGGATGCTCGGACAGACTCAGTGTCTTCTGCGGCTCATAAGCCAGAACCTTCCCATAGACATGAACCGTCTCCTCCCCGTCATTCCCCGGACCCACATAAGCATAAGGCTCCCCGACTTCAAATGAAGATCTCAGTTCGCTCCCGAAAAAGGTGGCCCGCGTACCCTCCGGCGAAATTAAGACATCCCATACCTTCTCCGGCGAAGCACCGATATAGAACTCATATTGCAACGGCTCCATGCAGCTTCCTCCTACCCTCTATAAAATGCGCAGGAAGACCGACTTGTCCTCCTGTGATATGATGATGTTATCAAGCAGCTGCGATCCAAGTATTGTAAAAATGCGACAGGCTGCAACCTATGGAATCACTTCAAATCACAAGCACAAGTCCCGTATGGGGCCAGTGATCTATGGTCTATTGATCCAGGCCTGCTACGGATTAATTGGAGGTGTTTATGTCCATGATTCAGCATCCTCATCAGTCCAGCCTTGGCATTTTGAACATGAAAAGAGCCGGAGAGAAGTTCCAGCTCCTGCGAATTCCCCCATCCAGCGACCTTTCCTATTTCATCAAGCATTACTGGATCATTCATTGGGATTTAACCGGTCAGGAGCCTCATCTGCAGGATGTTGTTCCTAATCCTTGCGCAAACTTGGTCGTCCAGCTTCATCGAACCGCTTTTTACGGCGTATCCAGCACCAGGCATTCCCACCATCTGGAGGGGAGGGGCCAAGTATTCGGAATCAAGTTCAGACCCGGCGGATTCTATCCGTTCGTGAACACGTCCATGGACCGTCTGACGGATTCCTCCATAGGGACCATGGAGATTCTCCGAGTCGACTCCCATACGCTGGAACAGCAGCTATTGACCGCAGAAGAACCGGAGCAAAAAGTCAGGTACATGGAGGAGCTTATCCGCCGTGTTCTCCCCGAAGAAGACGAACAGATCGAACGGATTCATGCCATCATCGATCACATTCATCACAACCGGGACATCATCCGAGTCGAGCAGGTTAGCGAATGGTTCCAGATGAGCCCGAGATCACTTCAGCGCCTGTTCAAGCAGTACGTCGGGGTAAGCCCTAAATGGGTGATCCGCCTGTACCGGCTGCAAAATGCCGCCGAGATGCTTGAAGGCCTTGATCAACAGGATGCACTGCAATTGGCCATGGACATGGGCTATTACGACCAGTCGCATTTTATCCGGGATTTTAAAGCGGTGATCGGTAAAACGCCGGAAGTTTATATGAAGGAACGATAACCTGAAGGAGGTTAACGCATGTATACGATACAGGCAATCGGAATGGTCCATAACGAAAGAAAGGCGATTCAGGATGATTACTGGGGGGATGTCATCTCGGAGATCAGGCTGGGCGAAGCGTGGGATGAAAGCTCCCTGGATGGGATTGAAACGTTCAGCCACCTCGAAATCATCTATGTATTCCATCTCGTCCAGGACGACAGCATCCAGTACGCGGCGAGACATCCGCGAAATAATCCGAGCTTTCCCAAGGTCGGTATCTTCGCCCAGCGGGGCAAGAACCGACCCAACAGACTAGGAGCCACCATGGTGGAGTTGGTAAGCAGAGAGGGCAGGTCCGTTTTCGTAAAAGGGCTGGATGCCATAGACGGGACTCCCGTCGTTGATATCAAACCTGTCATGGAGGAGTTTTTGCCGAAGACGCAGACCAAGCAGCCCGAATGGGCTACGGACATTATGTCCCGTTACTGGGAATAAGGATGAAGTACTTCATCCTATAACAAACAGCGCTGGCATGCCCTGTCCTTGAGTTCTAAGGACTGGCTTGGCCAGCGCTGTTTCTATGGAATCCATATCGATTAAGCCTACTCCTCGTGCATGACGAATTGAGCGATGTTCTTACTGTGGTCTCCGACACGTTCCAAGTTGCTCAGAATATCCAGATAGACCGCTCCAGAGTTCCCTGTGCACAGATTCTGGTTCAACCGCTGGATATGACTCTTGCGGAACCTGACTTCCATCTCGTCTAATTGCCGCTCATAGTCCAGCACCTCTTGAGCCGCGGCCACGTCATTATGCTCTAACGCAGTCAGCGCCCGTTCCACCGCCTTGTCGGCTAAGGACAGCATTTCCTTCAGCTCGCGCCCGGCTTCCTCTGAGAACTCAACCTTTTTATTAATGCTGAATTCGGAGAGCTCCACGATATTTTCCGCATGATCGCCGATCCGCTCAATATCGTTCACCAGTTGGAACCAACCGGAGGCTTTTTCGGACTCCCCTTCCGGCAATCCGTTCTGCTGCTGGATTTTCACCATATAATCCGTAATTTTCCGATTCAATTCGTTGATAAGCTCTTCCTTCTGCAGGGCGAGTTCCCCCACCCGGGGTTCCCTGCTGAAAAAGAAAGCAGACGCATCATTGAGCGTCTCTCGGGCATATTGCCCCATGCGCAGAATTTCATGCTGGGCTTGTCCAAAAGCGACAGCCGGTGTGGCCAGTAAACGTTCATCCAGATAAATCGCCTTAAATTCAATTTCCTGCATTTTGCCGGGAATGATCTTGGTTACGATCCAGGCCAGAGTCGGAATTAGAGGCAGGAAGATCAGGGCATTGGTCGTATTGAAGATGCCGTGAGCGTACGCGATTTGCATCCGAATATTAACGCCTTCACCCAGCCACGCCACCAGAGAATGCACGGGAATCAGCAGAATCATAAAGATAATGGCACCGATGACGTTAAAGATGACGTGCACCAAGGCTGTTCGCTTTGCGGCGACTGTTGCGCCAATCGAAGCAAGCACTGCCGTAATGGTGGTCCCGATGTTATCGCCGAACAGGATCGGTAGCGATCCTTGGAGGCTGATCATGCCTTCGTCTGCAATCGTCTGCAATATACCGATAGTCGCGCTTGAGCTTTGCACAATCACCGTGAACAAAGTACCAACAATAAGAGCCAGGATCGGTTGGTCCTTTAGCTGGATCATAAAATCCGTGAAGGCAGGAAGCTGACTAAGCGGCTTCACCCCACTGCCCATAGTCGACAACCCTAGGAACAGGGTACCAAAGCCAAAAATCACTTGGCCAATATATTGAAATCTTTTCTTGTTAAAGAAAAATAAAAAGAACGCTCCTACCGCAATAATGGGCAGTGCATATTCTTCAATTTTGATCCCCACGATAAATGCAGTCATGGTTGTGCCAATGTTGGCGCCCATAATAACGCCTATGGCTTGTCGAAGTGTCATCAGTCCCGCATTGACCAGTCCGATCGCCATCACGGTCGTTCCTGATGAGGATTGAATCAGAATCGTGACACCGACACCGACCAGCACGCCCAGCACCGGGTTGGACGTGTATTTCTCCAGCAACCCGCGCATTTTGTCTCCTGCTGACTTCTGCAGTCCGTCCGACATGTACTTGATGCCGAACAGAAAAATGCCCAAGCCGCCTACAAACTTAAATAGGATATCCTGCCAATCCAAGAAAAAAATCCTCCTTTAGATGTCAACCTCGTAGTGTGGATATAAAAACCCTCTAATAATTTAGCATAATATCACAACAAGTTACACCTATCTAAGTATCGACATATTACGAGATCGGCAGACTTATTTCGACCGATGTCCCTCGCTCTTCCTCGCTCCGGATGACAATCCTGCCATTATGGCTCTCCATGATCCGATGGACGATCATAATGCCAAGGCCATTGCCGTCCGGCTTGGTCGTATGAAATGGCTCCCCAATCCGCTGGAGCACATCGTCCGTCATGCCGGAGCCGTTATCCGTAAAGATCACGCGTTGATATCCTTCCTGCACATCCAGATGAATGTGAATGTTCCCGCCATGCGGCAAGGCTTCCATCGCATTCTTCAGAATATTAAGAAAAACTTGCTTAATCTGGTTCCGGTCGCATAGAATCGTAGCATTCTGCCCGATGTTTCGGGTCATTTCAATCCCGCTAAGCTCCGCCTGGATCGCAAACAAGTGGAGCACCTCATCCAGAATTTGACCGCAGTCCTCAAGCTTAAAGACCGCAGCCTGGGGCTTGCCCAAAATCATAAATTCCCCTACCATCAGATTGGCCCGTTCCAGCTCGGACATGATCAGATCATAGTGCCGAAGACAGGCCTCCTTATTCGCCAACTGGAGCATTCCCTTCACCGTGGTGAGCGGGTTACGCACTTCATGGGCGATGCTTACGGCAACCTGACCGGCAAACACCAGCTTTTCCGTATTCCGCAGTACTTCCTCCGTACGCTTCAACTCCGTAATATCACGAAGAAAACCTACCACCCGCATGAGCTGTCCCCCACGGTCGTAAGCAGGCTGAACATCCAGTATATAATGATTCATGTTTCCGGATATCTCAAGCGAAAGCTCTTCTCCGATGCAGATTTGCTGCCGGTGTATCACCTGCTCATAATACTCGCCAATCGGCTTAATACCAAACACCGAGCGACCCGCATATTGGGTTCGTCTCCGATCACTGCCGCCTTTGTACAGCAGGCTTAAGCTGGTTTCGTTCATCTCCAGAATCTGACCCTTTGCATCGGTAATGATCACGCCATAATGATTCGTTCCGAGAAGCACCTGATTCAAGGTTTGCAGCTGCGTGTTCTGTTTGCGGGTAACCATCTCCCGTTCCAGGGAATCGGCCATCGTACACAGCAAAGCATGCAAATGTGGGTGAACAAACTCCCTATTCGTCATTAGAGAAATGGTTCCTAGGATTTCCTTCCCATCCACGCTGTGAAAGGGAGCCGAATAACATGCCATACGGTGCAGAATGTGATGAAAATGATCCTCTCCTATCAACGTAAACGGACGTTCGTACCGGAGACACAGATCAATTGAGCTTGGACCGTCTTCTTGGGAATAGCCGTTGCCCTCGGTGATACCCAAATACCGGGCTGTTTCTATGATGGTGGGGTCCCCTTCCATATCAAGAATGAATCCCTCGTTATCCGTAATCGTAATCACGACAGGGTTCCCTGATCCGGAAGAAAGGAACTTATTCACGAAAACCTGTATCACTTCGATGTATTCTTTATATTTTGCACGCCTTGCGGCCAATACTTCGTCATTCAATCGATTCGTATGTGTTGGAACAAGCTCCGGGTTCATCCCCTTGTCTATACACTGCTGCTTCGTTTGCAGAATGATCTCCTGATCGGTTATTTCACCACATCGATTATCCAAAACCACATACCCCTTTTTATCATACTGCCACTTTAATGTAACCTAACGTTTATTCTATCACTTTTATCGGCAAATGGAGCCTGCCAGTAAAACTTATCGAATGTGAACATGGCAGCTTTCATCTTAACATTTATCAAGGCATACGGGATAAGCAGATATTTGGAAACATATTTTTATGTTCTCCTCCTGTTTATGTAACTATTTACAGCAAATATCCGTTTAGGATGTAAAGGAGATGAGAATCCATGTTCAAACCCAATATGGCTTACTTGTTCCTCATGGCCGTTCTATTTCTTGTAACAGCCTGTTCGAGCAATCCAGCTGAAGCGCCCGCTCCATCATCCGAACCTCCGACAACTGCAGTGACGGACTACAACAGTACGGCGGAAAACGTATTTTCATTATATGAAGGAGAAGACATGAGTACCGAGGATAAAGTCACGAACATGCTTGCTCAATTGGAAGGCATGGACTGGACAGAATACAACCGCCTGAGCAATGGCAAAACATTGGAGACTCTTGAGCTGCTGTATACCCACCGGTCCCTTATCGAACCCGAACATTACAGGAGCCTGTTCATGGCAACCACCAATCTCGACGGTGCCTCTGCCGAGCAATACGCCGCCATCGCAGGAGAATTGTTTACCAGAGACACAGCGGGCGTGGTTCGGGCACTCGCTGATTTGAGTGACAACGATATTAGGCAAAGCGTCATTTCCAATATTGCTTACCATCTTGGTTATCAGAATGTTACACAGGTGAAACAAGAGCTCGAGCAATGGCAATCGAACAAGGAGCTGGATGATCCCGAGAAGAACGTCATCGCCTCTCTTATAGCTGCACTCAACAATCCATAAATCTACGACATCCGTCAGAGATAATCGACAGCATCAAAAAAGAGCCGATCCAAGATGACATCTTGGTCGGCTCTTCGTATCGATAAAACAAGGGTACACCTTATTGGTTCAGCAGGAACTCTTCTCCGGCAATACCTGGGGATGTCATATGATAAGGGTCCAGAATGACCTGGATCTGTTCCTCTGTCAAAAGACCCTGCTCCAGAATAATCTCCCTGATGCTTTGCCCTGTCTTCTGCGCTTCCTTCACGAGTCTGGAGGCTACGTCATAACCCAGATGCGGGTTCAATGCCGTAATAATGCCGTAGCTGTTATCCACGAAGAACTTGCAGCGTTCCTTATTCGCCGTAAGATCGACCATCAGATTCTTGTAGAACACATCCATGCCGTTCTTCAGGATTTTGAGGGAATGCATTAAGTTGTTCGCTGCGACAGGAACCATGACGTTAAGCTCGAATTGCCCGGCTTCGCATGCCAAACTGATCGTATGGTCATTGCCGATAACCTGGAACGACACCTGGTTCATGACCTCAGCCATCACCGGATTGACCTTGCCCGGCATAATCGACGAACCCGGTTGTCTTGCCGGTACGTTCAATTCGTTCAAGCCCGCTCTCGGACCGGAAGCCATCAAGCGGATATCGTTGCACATTTTCGAGAAGTTCACGGCACACACTTTGAGCGCAGCCGACAATTCCATATACGCATCGGTATTCTGTGTGGCATCGACCAAATCTTCGGCTTGCTTCAAGGAGAAGCCTGTCTGCTCAATTAAATGCTGGACGACACTGTGCATATAGTCCGGTGTTGCATTAAGCCCCGTACCTACCGCGGTCGCCCCCATATTAACGACTAACAAGCCTTGCGCGGCCCGCTCGATCCGGTTGATGTCACGTGTCAGAACATTGGCATAAGCCCCGAACTCTTGTCCGAGTCGAATCGGTACCGCATCCTGCAGATGCGTGCGCCCCATCTTGATGACATCATCAAATTCCTTGGCCTTCTCCTGAATGCCGGCAACCAAGGTCCGGAACACCTCAAGCAGATCCTGCGTCAGACGGTAAGACGCGATGCGGATCGCCGTCGGGATGGCATCGTTCGTGGACTGCGACATATTAACATGATTATTAGGATTGCAGTAGAAATACTCGGCCTTCTGTTTCCCCAAGATCTCCAGCGCCCGGTTCGCCAATACCTCATTCATATTCATATTGATCGAAGTACCTGCTCCGCCCTGGATGGAATCGACAATAAATTCGGAACGGAGATTACCCGCGATGATCTCGTCTGCCGCCTCTATAATGGCACTGCCTATCTTTTTCGGCAGCAGGCCAAGCTCCATGTTCGCCAGGGCAGCGGCTTTCTTAACTTCGCCCAGTGCGGATATCAATTCTGCATGGATGGGTACCCCGCTGATCGGAAAATTCTCTACCGCCCTAACCGTATTAATTCCGTAATAGGCTTCCACAGGAAGCTGTTTTTCCCCCAGAAAATCTTTTTCAATTCGATACTGCATATCCATGGACAACATCACCATCGCCTTTTGATTATTTTGTATCATGCTTGTCACCTGTTATCATCCAGCTTGCCCGGATATATACAGAATTCTGCCTTCCCACTTGAAATCCTCTATAGCTTACGCGTTTTGTTAGAGAATATTGAATGATATGTGCGAACGTGCAAAAAAAGAGGCCTTATCTAAGTATAATTACCCAGAAAAGACCCCTCTTACCCTATCGTGATGATTCTGTCTGTAGACCATGATGGGGACACACCTGAACTAGAAGACGGTGGTCTTCCTATGCGGAGGGAAACCTACCGAGATGACGGCCCCTCCCTCCGTTCGATTCCCTGCCGTGATCAGACCTCCGCAGCGCTCCACGATGGCGCGAGCAATGGCCAGACCCAGACCGGACTCCCCATTCTTACCCTTCACAAACCGGTGGAACAAATACGGAAGCAGTTCCTCGGATATGCCTTCGCCATCATCGGAAACGGTGAGGAATACCCGGCCATTTTGGATACCGGCTTGAATGTATATATGCTTGCTCGCGTGCCTTGCTCCATTCGAAACGATATTTAGCAGCGCTTGCAGCAGCTTATCCCGGTCAGCATACACCATTAACGATTCGTTATCGCCATAGGAAGGATGCACGAACAGTCCTTTTTTCACCAAGACCGGATTGACTCTTTCGATCGTTTCCTCCACGAGCTCCTTCAAATTGACCGCCGTTGCCTTAAAGATGTCGTCCTCGCTGTCCAGCTTCGCGAGCAGCGTCATCTCGGTCACGATATTGGTCATGCGGCTGCTCTCACTCATAATGATATCCAGCCCTTTGCGGATCTCCTCCCCTTCGAATACCCCGTCCCGAATTCCCTCCGCATACCCGGAGATGGACATGAGCGGCGACTTCAACTCGTGGGATGCGTTCTGGAAGAACTGCTTCTGCACATGATTGTACCGCTCCAGTTCACCCGCCATTTCGTACACAGACTCTGCAACTACACCGATCTCTCCGCTTGCCGACACCCGCTGAACTTCGGAGAACTGGCGCTCTTTCACCTTCTTCAATTCCTCCCGCAGCAGCATGAGCGGCTTAATCAATCTCTTGGTGATGAACAAGCTTAAGATAACCATGATTACGCCTCCCACAGCAAATACGAGCATCAAACGCCCCATTAGCGCCTGCTCAATGGCCTTAATCTTGCTGATCGGAGTGATCAGTGTCATCGTACCTTGGGGAACCGCCGTCACCTCGGTGAGGAATTGACCGCTCCCCGCTGCGGATGAGTACGAAGCCACATAGTCCGGTCGAATCGCCTGACTTACCATGAATTGAGCCGAGGGAGTTACCGGACTCGAGCTGACCACATTCCCTTCGTTATCCTGGATGATTACGCCTACTTCCGCAACCTGTGCCGAGGTCAAGCCGCTAACGGCCAAAGGCGCACTCTCAATAGGAATGCTCTTGGCGGCGGCAGTTTCGAGTTTTGCCGTCAGCTCAGCCCCTATGGTCTGCATGTCCTTTCTCTGCGTCCCGATAAAATGGTCCATCAGCACATAATGAATCACAACCGCCGTCACGGAAAGCACGAGTATTAGCGACAAGGCAAACGCAAGATTGATCTGATGCACCAGCTTCATATCGATGATTCCTCCCCATCCACTCTCATTCGGTATCCATGCCCCCAGATAGCCTCGATCGGCAGCTGCTCCACCTTCTTGCGAAGCCGTTTAATGAGATGATCGACCGCACGGTCGCTTCCAAAATAGTCGTCGCCCCATACGGAGGTTAGCAGCTCATCTCTTGTAAAGGCACGGTTCGGATGCTCGGCAAACACTTTCAGCATCTCGAATTCTTTGTTGGTCATATCCACTTCTTCCCCTTCCCAGAACACGCGCCGTTCCTCCAGCATTAACTGAAGGCGTCCGTTGCTAAGCTCCGGAGAAGCCGGCGCAAGCCGCGGAACACGCTCCTCATGATGGAATTTGTACCATCGGTTCAGCTGTCGTTTGATTCGGGCAACCAACTCGCGCGGGCTGAACGGCTTGACCATGTAGTCATCGCTTCCCAGCTCAAGCCCCAGTATTTTATCCACTTCGCTATCCTTGGCAGAGATCATGATGATCGGGACCTCGGCCTCTGCACGGATCCGTCGGCACAATTCGAAGCCGTCCATGCCGGGCAGCATAATATCCAGCACCCACATATCCGGCGGATTCGTTCTCCACATCTCCCAGCCCTCCTCTGCCGTGCCAAGGCCAACCGTCTTGTAGCCCTCCTTGCGCAAATAAGCTTCCACCAAATTACGTATATGCTGATCATCGTCAACCACGGCGATGAGATAATTTTGATTCATATATATAGACCTCCGGGCTTCATCTCCTTTCAGTATACCAAGCTGTAGGAAGATGAAGGGGATTGCCATTATTTTTCCACAAATACACCAATGTTCTGCCAATGCTGACTCGTACACTGGGTACTGTAAGACAAACCAACCCCACAAGGAGTGTTAAACGATGAAACACAAACTGTTTGGCAAGCTCGCCCTGTCCGCCGCCCTGCTCGGAACGGCAGCCGTCCCCGTACATGCATCAGGAGCTGACACAAGTGATGTACCAAAACAACCAGGCAAAAGCGCACCTATACAAGCCGCCACTACCATCTCCATTCTGCCGAACCCGCTGGAATTGGCAGAGAAATATGCACCGGAAACGGTACAGGATTGGAAAGAAACGCTTGAGAAGTACGGCAAGCTTGCCGGAGCCGAGGGAACCTTCTTCTTCTCGGAGGCTGCAGCTGTCGACGCAGACAACGGTGATACACAGCCGGTTACGGGAGATGGCGAATTCGGAATTGCAATTGCCGTGAAGGCTACTCCGGCTGTAGATATCAACGGGTCCCCGAGCAGCGGGGATATCAAGGAATTCAAATCGATCCAGTTCAAGGAGTTTACTCCACTAGAAGGTACGGCAATAGAAGTAGCCGAAGCTGTTAAAACCGATGCCGGCGTAGTGAAACACGACGTGATCCATGGCGAGGCAGCAGGTTTGGAGGCAGTGAAGATCAGCGATGCAGCAAATTTGGAAGGTGTGAAAATCAGCGATGAAGATCTGGCTTTCATCCATGCCAGAATCGACCTCTTCAAAGCCGTAGGTTCCAAGGACTCGGATGCCATTAAAGAAGCATTGACGAAGCTGCTGGACCAATACAAGGAACAGATCGCTAAGCTGGAAGCTGAAGCGAAGTAAACTTATACGTCAGCAGCATCGGTCGGCGAAAGCCAACCGTACTTAACAGAAAAACAAGCCCTGCCGGTGCCGCGGCAGGGCTTGTTTTGGTATAGACTTACGTTTTTTTGGCCATTGCCTTCATCAGCTTCATGGCCGAACGCACGCGGGGCTTCTTCAAATGCTCCTCTACATAACGGTAATCCGTCAGGATCACCTTGGCATCCCGCAGCCCGTAAGCAAAATCGTCATCGAACAGCAGCCGGTACTCCCATACCCGCTTCTCCCAATGCGGGATATTCGCCAGCATCCAATTATCTTCCGCTCCGGGATGGACGTAGGTTTCACTGACCCCTTCAGGGAGTCTGTACAGCTTATCAATCAGCGATTGCTTGAAGCTCTCGTAGGTCTCTCCCTCAACAACGGGAAACGGATGAGAGAGCAGATAATCCGGGATCGGCACGCCAAACGTGTCAGCAAGTCCTGAAGCGAGGGCGACCGGACGCTCGATATTCGGCAGCGAGCTGAGCAGCGGATCCTCCGGATAGATATAGCGGAATAGTCGCGCGGGGAGGCGCCAACGCGAAGTCTTCCACAGCATCTGCGGAATGAGGCTTCGCCCCGTTTCCATCCCGTACAGGCTGCCCATGTGATTATCCACATGGCTGATGCGGATCCCGGCCTTGCTCGCCAGCCGGTACTGTGCCTCCAGCTCTTTTAGCACGGCACCCGTCTCTGCCCCTCGTTCAAACTCCTGAACGGTCCGGTATTGATGGCCGCTGGCATCATGAAGGGAGGAATGCCCTGTTAAGCTTCTCCATCGCAGAGCCTCAAATTCGCTCGTCATGGTGAGATGCAGCCCCACATTCGGTTGGCGTCGGCGTGCCGCCCAGGAGGCCGCTTCTTCAAAGCCGGGAGCCACGGTCATAATGGTTGCCGAAGAGACTTTGTTCTCCTCCAGCAGATGCCGGATCGCCTCATTCATGGCCTTGCTCTGCCCGAAATCGTCACAGTTGATGATCAGTCTTCGCTCCATGGTCGTGCCCGCCTCCTATGGTTTTTGAGAATTCGATTTTGGTTGCAAACGATAACAGGAAGGAGACCGCCAGCAAGCACAATGGAACGACACTAATCAAATACCTGAAAGTCGATTCCGGATCGCTCCCCGGATTGTCACCGCTTTCATACCCGAATATCATGCCTACCACAAAAAATGCCAGGGCAGAGATCAATCCGCTGGAACGCGTAATAAATCCGCTGACAGCCGTATAGATCCCCTCTCTGCGCAGCCCCGTCCGCTCCGCATCTTCGTCGATGATGTTGCCGCTCACCATGGCCGGCGTTACCAGAAATCCCGCAAGACCGAATCCCACGCCGATGCCTGCCAGAATCCCGCTGATCAGATCATAGCCAAACCACAGAGGGATGACGGATAACCCATATACCCCTAGCGACAAACGCCATGCCTTAACGCCGTCCATCCGGCGGATCATCCAGTACCAGACGAATACCAGCGGAATGACCGATACAAACACGGCTGCCAGCAGAATAGATACTTGATTATCCGGGATGTTGAGCACATATTTTGCGTAAAAAGGAATCGTCGAGCTTATTAGTCCATTTACAGTCTGGGCGAATGAATTGGAGATGTTAAACACCCAGAACTTCTTGTTGCGCAAGGTTTCGCGGAATGCTTGGACAAGCTTGAGCGGCTCGCTTGCGCTGTACGCCTCCTGCTCCCGGACGCTCATCATGCAGAGGAACATGAACACGCCGAACAGCAGCGCGTACAGAATCGCCATACTCGAAAATCCCATGGCGTCATAAATAATCGGGGTCAGCGCGGTACCGATCAATAACGCCACAACCTGGTAGCCCTGCTGGACGGCCGAAGCCTTCGCCCGGATGCGGTCTCCGCGGAACAGCTCAGGGAACAGCGCTCCATAATTGACCCATAATACGGTCGCTACCGCTTCATACAGGATAAGGGCAACTAAGAACCACATGAACAGTCCGTTCTCAGACAATCCTTCCGGCGGCGAGAACACCAGCACGAAGGTCAGCATAAACAGCGGAATGGCGCCGAATACCCACGGCCTGCGCCGCCCCAGCCGGGTCTTCGTACGGTCGGACCAATACCCCATCAGCGGATTATTAACCGCATCCCAGATCAGAAATACGGTTCGTGCCAGGGATGCCAGCCCTATGCCAAGACCCAATGTATCCACGTAGAAAAAGATGTAAAAGGAGCTGAACGCCTGGCTCGGAACCATCATGGCAAACATGCCAAGCGAATATGAATACGGCGAATTTACCCAACTGCGCTTCATCCGTTTCCCTCCATCCGTCATGGACGATTTTGTTGTACAGTATTCTGCGCATGGCACGAATATACCTGCTCTTGCCGGAGGGGAAAGAGGTCTCACTAATACAGTTCATGCAAAGGCCATTTTGCAACCATAAGATTAGATGATCTTTCGAAAGGATCAATGCCATGGAATCCCTCAAATACCCATTCCCCCTCTTTACATTAACGACTAAAGAAGCCTGGCGTTATCCGCCAGGCTTCTTGTTTTCATTCCTTATTGAAGAACGATTTTGATCGCATTGCCGATCGGCGGCAGGCTCTTGGTGAGCACCGGGCTGTAGTAACCGATAATCTCTGCATCATCAGCCAAATCGCTTGCTTTCAAGGTTTTTCCGTCTTTATTCACGACAACCGTCTCAGGCGTCAAATTCAGGACGACTTCATTCGGCGATTGTTCCGTTAATCCCTTACCCTTAATCGTTACGCGCAGGTTGCCGCCATCCGCATTGATGTCTGCGATGGCACCGGCAGTAGCGAGCTGCTCCGTCTCTTCCTTGTCCGACTTCACGCTGATTTTATAAGCATAGGTCTGCGGAGGCAGGCTCATGGTCATCGCCAGGCTGTGAACGGCTTCAATCTTCATCCCTTTCGCAAGGTCCTTAAACTCGATCCCCTTGCCTTCTTCATCTCGGATAACGGTATTCTCATCCACGTTTAGAATGATTCCTTCCGTTCCCGTGCCGTTTATGTGAACGGCTTGGCGATCTTCGTTATTGATAATTTCGGTGATTTTGCCAGTGACGGTTTCCTTCTTCACTTCTTCTTCGGACGAGATGCTCACTTTCGTGCCATCTACCGAGACGTTAGCATGGAGCACTTCGCTGAAGAAGTTAGCCGGAACATAGAGCGTGCCCTTCACATTCACCGGCGCAGCGCCGAGGGACTTGTACATTTTGTTAACCGCATACTGGTCTTTGCCCGTTTGCACGAGGGTCCAGATCGGGGATCCCGGTTTAGTCAGCTCCGCAGAGCGGTCCTGTTGATTCCAGCTCAATTCAAATCCGAGCGCCTCGGATACACTCCGCAGCGGAATCATGACCTGCTTCGCATCGGCGTTCATATAACCGGTGCCCGCCACTTCCTTACCGTTAACCAGAACTCCATAATCCGTTACAGCCGAAATTACGACCGGTTTCTGTTCCTGGCTGCCTCCAGTTTGGGGTGCCGCATAAGCCGCTGCGCCACCGGAGACAGCGATGGCCGCAACCATCAGTGTCGCTGCTTGCTTCTTCCATTGTTTGTTCATGCTCATCATCCTTTCTGGGTGCCTTAAATTATCATGTACTACTATACTGACGGGCGTATTTGCCAAATGTTGCAATGAAATGATAAGTGAATGTGGAAGATAGTACGCAAAAAGGCCGTTCCGGGTTAGACTTATCAAGTCTTCCGAAACGGCCTCTATTATCTGACTTAGCGATGGATAAACAGCGGGTCAACAAAGCTTCTGCAATATTCCTCCGCTATCTGCTCCGCGCTGTAGCCCATATCACGCATGTATAGAATGATATCCGCGCGCGGCAGAGATGCAAGCATCACAGAGGTAAACTGAGGGTCAAGCGGCATCAGTACTCCCTGCTCCGCCGCACGCTCCAGCAGGCGCTTGATCTGAGTCCGCAAAAACGTGAAGGGCGGGTTCTCACACATAATGTTCTTGGTGTCCTCCAGCCGGTCAGAGGTCAGCATTACCCGTAGCCACTCCAAGTCTTCATTGAAATGCAGAATGACCTTCGTCATCACCGTCCGCAGCCGATGAGCCACCGGTTCACCTTCGCTGCGCTGAAGGTAAACCTCCAGCCCCTCCATAAACCGATCGATCTTGGCTTCCATCAGCGTAAAACAAATCTTGCTCTTGCTGGGGTAACGGCGGTACAAAGTGCCTTGCCCGATCCCGGCCGTTTTCGCCACTTGATGCATGGAGACGTCCTCGACTCCGTATTTATTAAATAAAGCCTGAGCCGTATCCAAAATCTTTTGACCCAACTCGTCATTCTCTTTCGGCAATGCACGCATCCCTTTCTAATTTGAACACACGGGAACCTTATGCAGCAGACTGTTCTTCTTCAACGGGTGAGGTTGTGCGTTTAACAAATAAGCCCAGTACTAAAGCGATGATTGCAAGAACAAGTCCGATTACGAAAGCATTATGAAGACCGGCAACCATGCTCTCTACCGGATTGAGATCCCCAGTTGTTTCAACGTAATTTTTAGCACCTGCTGTCATGATGCTGATAAAGAGCGCCATACCTACGGCTCCTGCTACCTGCTGCAGTGTATTCATGATGGCTGTTCCATGCGGATACAGCAAGCGTGGCAGCTGATTCAAGGCTGTAGTCTGGGCCGGCATCATAACCATCGAAATCCCTATCATCATCATAACATGAAGGAAGATAACATAACCACCGGTCCATGAAGCGTCGATGCGCGAGAACAGGAAAATAGCGATACTCAAGAGAGCAAGACCAGGGATAATCAGAACTCTCGGTCCGAATTTATCGAACAGCTTCCCTGTAATCGGCGCCATCAATCCGTTGATGATACCACCAGGCATCATGACCAGGCCTGCCGCAAGCGCAGTTAAGCCCAGTGCGTTCTGCAGGAACAATGGCAGCATGATCATGGTGGAGAACATGCTCATCATCAGCACAAGCATCAGTACGGTCACGAGTGAGAACATCGGGAATTTGAAGGTACGCAGATCCAGCATCGGTTCCTTCATCTTCAGTTGGCGCCATACAAAGAACAGCAAGCTGATGGCCCCTGCCGCAATGCACCATATCACCTTCGGATCAGACCAGGTGCCTTCTCCGGCGCTGCTGAATCCATATACGATACCCCCGAAACCGATGGTAGACAGAATAATCGAAATATAATCGACCTTCGGCTTGGTCAGTACGGATACGTTCTTCAGGAAAACCGCAGCAAATATGATGGAGAACGCAGCCAATGGAATGACCAGATAGAACAACCAGCGCCAGTTCAGCGCGTCCACGATCAAGCCCGAAAGCGTCGGTCCGATCGCCGGGGCCGTCATGATGACAAGACCGATCATGCCCATGGCGGCTCCGCGATTCTGAGGCGGATAAATACTAAGTATGGTGTTCATCAGAACCGGCAGCATGAGTCCCGTTCCGACCGCTTGCAGGATACGCCCTACCAGCAGCACCCCGAATACCGGTGAGAAGCCGCAGATAATCGTACCTATAAGAAATAGCGTCATGGCGCCTATAAACATCTGTCTTGTCGTGAACCACAGCTGCAGCAGCGCCGTGACCGGCACCAGAATACCGACAACCAGCATATAGGATGTTGAAAGCCACTGAACCGTTGACTCTCCAATACCAAACTGCTCCATCAAGCTTGGGAAAGCGATGTTCAGCAGTGTCTCATTCAAGATGGAAACGAACGCGCCGATAATCAGTGCGGCAACAATCGGCCCTCTCTTTATTTTACTTAAATCAATCTTGGCCGAACTTGGCCCCACTCCCATATCCAAGACCTTATCCTCCCTTATCTCTGTATACGGACAATTGTCCGGTAATGCGTTTTTTATTCTAACGGACAATTGTCCGCAGGTCAACTGAAAACTTTCATTAAATTTTCAAATTCGGCAATCCGAATAAAGCCCGCCGCATGGTCCGCTAGTATAAGCAGCAGAAACACGCAGGATATCAGATATTTAACCCATTAATTAAAAACAGGACCTGCCCCCGCTCCAAGACCAGGACAGATCCTTTTATACATACACCTGCCGACTCCAGGGACCGTCAACGGGCGTTTCCCCTAACCTTATAAATGCAAGCGGCGCCTTGTACATATCACCCCAGCTTGCGCATCAGTTTTTCTGGAGCCGTTACGCGTTCAGCGCAATCTTCTCCTTGTATACTCTGGCCCAGCCCTCCAGATTGTTCGTAACGATCAAGAGCTCAGGGTATTGGGCAAGAGATGCCAGTACAGCCTCATCGTCCGGCGTCCAGACAATGAGCTGGATGCCCCGCTTGCGCGCCTCCTCCATATATGAAGGAGTCACGTACACATATTTGACGGACACATAACGAGCCCCGATCTTCTCCAGATAAGGGAACACCGATGGCGTAGCTCCATAAATCACAAGGCCCAGCTCAATGTCAGGATCCAGGGAGCGTGCCCGTTCAATGGAATAATGATCGAAGGAGGTGAGGAACACCTGCTTCTCCATGCCCGTATCCTTAATCACGTCAATGACCTTCTGTTCCAGGCCGGGGTAGGTATCCCCCATCTGCTTCAGCTCAATGTCAACGATCATCCGATCCTTGGCAAAACGCAGTGCTTCCTCCAGCGTGGGAATCACTTCTCCTGAACCTGCATCCAGCTTGCGTATTTCCTCCAGCGTGAAGGCATTGATTGCCCCTGTTCCGTTAGTCGTCCGGTTTACCGTCGCATCATGAATCACAACAGGCACGCCGTCCTTCGTCAGCTGGACATCCAGCTCCAGGTGCGAGAAGCCAAGCTCCAACGCTTTCTGAAAGCCCAGCATCGTGTTCTCCGGGTATTTCAGCGGATACCCTCTATGAGCCAATCCACGTACTTCCATGTGCAATTCCTCCATATCTAGTCGATTGATGGCCTCGATCACGCCAGTATCTTACGGTAACGGACTGACTTACGTAATCGGGGTGCTATTTGAAGCTCTATAGGACTGTTCGCCATGAACTTTCCGATCCCTGCTGTCTGCAGCAGATCATAACCTTCGGGAGAATTACAGAGAGACGGCATAGCGGTGTATCCATGCCCACCGTTTCCATGCCGTCTTGAATACCGCATCATTCGGTTATGATGTTATTTAAACGTCGAATTCGCCATCGCGGCCACAATATGCTTCTGCATGACCGTAAAGACCAGCACGATCGGGATAATCGCCATGACGCTGGACGCCATAATGACATTGAAGAACATCGCTTCATTTCCGGCGATGGAATCCCGCAGCATCGCAATACCTACCGTAAGCACGCGCATGTCGTTGTTGTTGGTCATGATCAGCGGCCAGAAATACGAGTTCCAGGACGAAATGAAGATCAGCACGCCCATGGTGACGATCGTCGGCATCGCCATCGGGAACAACAGCTTGTACAGAATGGAGAACCGACCGGCTCCATCCACGCGTGCCGCTTCCAGCACGTCGTTGTTAATCGATTTGAACGCCTGCCGGAGCAGGAATATCGCATAGGCGGACGCCCCGTGAGGTACGATAAGCGCCCAGAAGGTGTTCAGCCAATCGAGCTTGGACATCATGACGTACACGGGAACGAAAATCACCTGTTCCGGAACGATCAACGCAGCAAGCACTAACAGAAACAGAGCGTCCCGTCCCCAGAACTTCCCCTTCGCGAATGCATAAGCGGCCATGAGCGCCACGTTCAGCTGCAGAATAATGGTGCCGACCGCCATGAGCAAGGTATTGCCGAAGAACCGGGCGTAAGGGATAACCCGGAAGGCTTCGGCAAAGTTCTGCCAGGCAAAGGTTTCCGGCCAGAATGTAGGAACGGCCATCCGCATCTCGGACTGCGTCTTGAGCGCGCTGATCAGCAGCCAATACACCGGAAAGAACATGACGAGGGTCACGATCACGGCTCCGATCACGCGGAGCGTCATCATGGTCTTCCGGTTCTTGGCGGATCCAGCCATATAATTATCCTTCATAGTGCACCTTCTTCCTGCTGACCACCCATTGTACCAATGTTAACAGCAATATGATTACAAACAGAATCATGACAAGCGCCGAGGCTCTTCCTGTTTTGAATTCATCAAAGGCCATCGTATAGATCCAGTACACAATCGCATTCGTTGCCTTGAGCGGACCGCCGCCCGTCATGACGTCGATCGACTGGAACACCTGCATGGAGGAGATAAAGCTGGTGATGACCAAAAACAGGGTCATAGGCGACAAGAGCGGCAGCGTAATGTTGCGGAACTGACGCAGCTTGCTGGCTCCATCAATCGAAGCTGCCTCATAATACTCGGCCGGAATCCCGCGCATGCCTGCAATAAAGAGGATCATCGCAAAGCCAACGCCCTTCCAGACCGAAACGGCAACCAGCGCCGGCAGTGCCGTCGAAGGATTGGTCAGCCATTCGACCGGCTCCATGCCGAACCAGGAAACAATGGAATTCAATAGCCCGTATTGTCCATTGTAAATCCATGTAAATACCATGGCCGCGACAACCATCGAGATGTAATAGGGCATAAAAATGACGCCGCGCATGAATCCGAACAACCGTGACGACGACACGTTGAGCAGCAACGCCAGCAGCAGTCCGATGACAAGCGTGAATACAACGTCCATCACGGTATACAAGAACGTGACCTTCAAGGAGTGATAGAAATCCGAGTTCGACAGCAAGCGCGTATAGTTATCAACACCTACGAACTTCTTCACGGGCCTTGTCATGTTCCAGTTCGTAAAACTAATGTACACGGAATAGCCCAGGGGATAATACAAAAACACGCCCATGAATAACAACGCCGGAACCGCGAACGAAAAGTCCTTCCACTTTTCGATCAACGTATGAGACATCCGTTTAGAGACCGAAGCGGTCGCCCGATTGGACGCCGCCTTTGTCACTTGTTTATTGGTCTCCATAGGCATCACTCATAGTCAGCCAGAATATCGTTGATCTTCTTGGCTGCATCCTGCATAAGTGGTGTCGGATCTTTTTTGTTCAGCACCATTTCCCCTACGACTTCTTTATAAACTTCGCTGAATTCAGGGTAAGCCGGGTGCTGCAGGCGCGGCGTTACTTCATCAAAATGCTCGTATACCGCTCTGTATTGCGGCCATCTTTCGAAATATTGATTGCCTTCCTCAGACTCGATTGCGGATTTTCTTGTCGGCAGGTATCCAACGGATTCAGCCCACTTAATGTTTTGCTCCGCCGAAGTCATGAACTCGATAAATTTCCAAGCCGCTTCTTTCTCCAGATCCTCGGCACCGTCCATCATGACGATCCCCGCGCCGCCAATGTTGGAGGTCCGCACTTTATCGCCAGGGATAAAGGATACGCCAACCTCAAAGTCCGCATTCTCGCGGTACATCTTGAGCAAAGCCGATGAATGCTGAACCATGGCGATCTCGCCGCCCAGGAACATTTGGCGCATATTATCGGACGCGCCCTTCCCGAAGCCCATATGCATGTGGCCTTCATTTTGCCATTTGTAGAAGTTCTGAAGATAACGAAGCGACTCTTCATTCTCAACGGCCGAAGCACTCAGGTCCTCGGTCAGGATTTGTCCGCCGCCGTTAATGTTCCACGGATCGTAATACCACGTATCCCAGCCTGGAACGGAGAAGGCATAACGCGTCGTTTTGTCGCCTTCTTTTTTCGTTACCTTCGCATTAAAGTCCTCGATCTCATCCCACTTCTGCGGCGGCTCTACACCCAGCTCGTCCAGCATCGTTTTGTTGTATACAAACACACTGGTACTAACGATCAGAGGGAACCCATATTGCTTGCCATTGTATGCATATGCATTCAGCATCCCTTTGGCGAAATCGTCCATCTTCACTTCATCGCGCTTAATCCATGGGCCCAAATCAGAGAACACACCGCTGTCCGCAAAGTTAGGCAGGGACGCGACCTCAACATTCGTTACAGCCGGCACGTCATTCGCAGCCACTGCAGCCGATAATTTTTTGTGAAGATCAGGATAGCCGCCCTGGAACACCGGCTCTACCGTAATATGCGGGTACTTCTTCTGGAATTCTGCGATCATGTAGTTCAAGCCTTCCAGTTGAGCATCCGCGTGGGCATGCCAGTACTGGATTTTGACAGGTGTTGTATCATTCTTCATATCCATCGAAGCGGCTTCCACATCGTCGAGTGAAACCTCTCCTCCGGCACTTTCACTTCCACCGCCGCCTCCGCAAGCCGTGGTAATAACCATAAATATGGTCAGTAACATTAACAACCATGATTTCTTTTTCATAGATGATCAATTGTCCCCTTTCGAATCTACTCATCATTCATCTTCATCACTGCTGTCTATCCACTTCAACAAAATGGCCGGTTCAACGGCACGCGGATCCTAAAGGAATGAGGGAAATCTCCCATCCAATCAACCCGTCTCCCCCTTAAAAAGCGCACAAAAATAGAGACGTCAAAAAGAGCGCAACCTAAGAGCTACCACCTCCTATAAAAGCTAAAGTAGCTGCTACTCGGGTTATCTCATCGTCTCCACCCCTAGCAAATATGTAATTATAGTTAATCCATCACCGTACAGGGAACCTTATGTCCAAAAACGCGTATCTCCTGTAGATACGAGGTCTGCACCGTTTGCCAGCGCCTCATAGATATCTTCCTCGCTTCGTAAAAAACCTCCCACAATAAGCGGACAGTGAATTTCCTTCTTCAGGTCGCGGATTACGCGGGGCATGAGTCCCGGCATTAATTCCACCTCATCCGGACGGGCTTGTCCGATCATTTTCACTGCGGTTCTTAAAGCTGTCGTATCAATGGCAAACACTCGCTGTATCGAGCTAATGCCCGCTTGGCGCGAAGCCAATACCGTATTCGTCTTCGTCGTAATGATCCCGTCGATCTTGTACGAATCGGCCAAATACTGCACAGCCGAATTATCCCGGCCAATGCCGCTTACCATCTCCAGATGAACAAACACTTTTTTGCCTGAGGAGTGAAGTCGATTCACGATATCCCTGAGTTTCAAGATATCGCCTGTCATCAGGTCCACCCGTACCACCGTGCTGTTCACAGCCGCATCGATCTGTTCCAGCTTGGTAATCGAAGCGATTACGGGAAGACGCCGTGTCCTTTGTTCTGCCATGAGTGCGTGTCCCCCTTTTACCGAACACTCTTATGGTAAGGCGATAGGATCATGAGAGTATTAACGATATGTAAAATCTGTGTTAACGGCACTCATCAAGGCTTCGATACATCATGTATGCGCTTACCATTCAGATAACAGATTCTGCTATGTCCCCTGGTTTGGTGGATTCCCCCTAGACTTAGGATCATTCGGTTCAGCGAAGATCAGGATAGCGCTTTCACAATAGCTTGCCAAACTATTTAATATCTATCATAGAGGAATGATTTAGCCGTAGTCTATAGCGAAATTTGTATTATTTTGTCGAATTTAAAAGAATATCAATTCAATGTAACAAATATCATGGCAAAACACCAGATTCTATGATTGTGCAACCACTCAAAGAGCCTGCGATCACCATCTTGCAGATTCATGTGAAATTACTGCCCTTACTTGTTCCGAAGCTGCAATCGTACGTCCTTTTGGTCAACCGCACAGCTGGGGTAGATGCTCATTGGAAAACGGAATATGCTGCAGGCCGCCTTGAAAAAGCTAGGCCTGCAGCTTGCCGTGTGACTAAACCTCATCCGGTATTTAGTTACTTCAGATAATACCGCCGCCAACCTCTCTCGAAGCGTGTAATGACGGAAATCAGTATGAGAAAAGAAGTCAAAGACTCGTCGGAAAACGCGCTGTGCTCGGCGCCTCGAATGCTTATAAAACCAAGGGCCTTATTTGCTGAGAAGTTGCACAATCATCTTAAGGGTTTCTGCCCTTGATGCCGTTCTGTCCGGACGGAAGGTATCGTCGCTGTAACCGTTCAAGAAACCTAATTGGACCGCCTTCAGAATCGGCTCTCTGGACCAGTCCCGTATCTCGTTCACATCCTTAAAAGGAAGTACATCCTCGTATCCAGCCAGCGGGCCATGCACATACTCGTAAGCACGGATTATCATCGCAGCCAGCTCTGCACGGCTAATGGGACCTTGTGGATCAAAGATGCCGTCATTCCGTCCGCTGACGATGCCGGAAGAATAAGCCGCTGCCACATCGGCGGAATACCACCGGTCCCCGGGAACGTCCCTGAATTGAGGAGAGACCAGGGCGGGCTCCAGTTGAAGGGATCGAACAAGCATGGAGGTCACCTCTGCACGACTGATCGGACGCTCGGGCGCGAAGGTCGTATCCGAGGTTCCCTTCACCAAGGAAGCCGTCGCTGCCCCCTCAATATAAGGCCCTGCCCAGTGATCATCCGGCACATCCGTGAGCGTCATCTCGTATTCCAGCGCTTGATAAACAGCCTTCGCAATCTCTTGCACCACTGGATTTCCGATAGCCTGGGCTTCATCAAAACTGCTGGTCGTCGTGACTTCGGTCAGTACCGAAATCGCGATTTCCCTGCCGGGCAGTAGAAAATATCCGGCATCATGAGTCACATTGGCATTCTCCCCGGTTTTATGGGCAATCGGCGCATCGGGCAGAGCCGCACCGAACTTGGTGTCCACCTCCTGGGCTTTCATCCAGTCGATGATCTGATCACGAGAGTTATCGGACAAGAATTCGCCTGAATGAATGTTGGCAAGCAGATGGACCAAATCCTCCGCATTAATATAGTTGTCCTGCTCCGGCGTAGGGGCAGCCGCGAACATTTTGCGCCCCAGATGCATGACATCAAGGCCGAGTTCATCCATCAGAGCCTGGACCTTATCCAATCCGACCACGTCAATCAGTACGTTCGTAGCCGTATTATCCGACTGGGTGATCATCAGCCTTGCCAATCGTTCGATGGTTATATCCTGCGGAAATGTTTCCTTTTGCAAGGAGCCTGTTCCGCCAACGACATCTTCCTGCTCCACTTTTACCTTCTGTTCCAAGGTTAACCTGCCGGCGTCCACTTCCTTCATCAAAGCCGATACAAGCGCCATCTTGATGGTGCTCGCAGGCATATAGGATTGGCGAGATCCCAGGAGCAGCTCCCGGTCGCCAGGCTTACCGCTTAGATCCTTCAAGCCTACGGATACCCTAATTCCCTTGTCTTCGGCTTCTTGAATGATGGGATTTACGGCTAACGACAAGGCCGGCCATGCGTCCGCCGATACGACTTCAGCCGGCGTATCCAACAAGAAGTTATACACCGCTTTGGCCGCGCGCTGCACAACCGGGTTGCCCAGTTCCTGGGCTTTGCCCGCATCCTACGGCTTGGTGACTTTGGTTAATACCGTGACGGCAACCTCGCGTCCGGGGACGAGAAAATATCCGATGTCATGGCTGACATCGCCCAGTTCCCCCGTTTTGTGGGCAATCGGCTTGCCGGGCAGCGCTGCGCCGAATTTGGTCTTCACTTCCTGCGCCTTCATCCAGGCCAGGATCTGATCCCGCGATTGGGCGGATACGATCTCACCAGCATAAATTCTCTCCAGGAGCGTCAGCAACTCCTCCCCGTTGACATAATTATCAGCAGCAGGGGATTTTGCGGGCGTCATCATTTTCCGGCCCAGCTGCATGGTTTCAAATCCCTGTTCATCTATTAAAGCATTAATACGCTCGAACCCAAGGAGATCAATCAGGGCATTGGTTGCCGTATTATCGGATTGCGTAATCATCAGCCCCGCTAAACGCTCGATCGTGATCTCCTGAGGGAACTTTCCATCCTTGAGCGAACCGGCTCCGCCTACAACCTGCTCCGGTTTAACCTGGACGGTCTGCTCCAGCGCGTATTCCCCTGCTTCAATATCCTGCATCAGTGCTGTTACGATGGCCATTTTGATGGTGCTGGCCGCATAGTAAACATTCGATGATCCCGCCTGAATCTTCCCGCCGCCATATGTACCGCTAAGATCCTGGACTCCGACGTACAGCTCGATCCCGTCTTCCGCTGCGGCTTTCACAATGGGCCGGAGAACGGATTCCAACCGGCTCAGGTTGCCGCTTTGTTCCCCGGCTGCCCAAGCTCGGGGGACTTGCCCCAAGGAGACAAAGCAAGTCGTCGTTATTAGGATAATGGCAAGCGTGCTTTTGAAAAAAACTCCGGTTAATCTGGACATGCCGAATCACTCCTCATCGACTTAAATGTTAATTACATTCACATAAAAAACACTATATTGAGGATTATTATATATTAATGTAAATAATATTAACACTACTTAAATAAATTTAATGAAATTATATTAATAATTTCGATTTCGTGTAAGATATAATAACATATAAATCTATAAACAAACAAAACCCGAATTCCGGAAACAGAATTCGGGTCGGGAAAGATAGAGCGCTCATGGCTATTCAAATAACGGTACCTTCGGGTCCTTCCCGTTACAGTGAACCAGCATCGCATGTAGCTGCCCTCGATGGTGATACAGATGGGCGACGATTTCAAGCAGCCATTCATACCTTGAATAGGTAACGCCCCAGTAGGAAGTCATCTCTTGATGGAGCTCTTCTTCCGTCATGTCTCTGAATGCCTGCTCCAAATGTGAATAGCTGCTTAACAATTCGGCCTGTATATCTTTCAGATTATTTAACGAGACGCCCTCATAATAAGCGTCCATCTCCTCTTGTGTGGCCCCGCCCGATATGTAAAAATCAGCCCGGCAGATCACTGCAATATGCTTGAGCAGCTCTCCAACGGAATGCTTGTCTTCTGTCGGTTGAACGAGCAAATCTGATTCATCCAGCCTGTCGATAATCGCAACAACAGAGATGACAGCCACCTCGATTTGATGCAATGCATATGTACAATAGGAATTCATAGGTTCTCTCCAATCTGGTATGTATAAAACACTTATACGTTCAAACTCGCTTCATCATTATAGAACATACGTTCCTAATATTTCAACAAAAAACAACCTGACCCTAAAAAGTTAAGCGTCAGGTTGTTCCGAAGCAAATCTGGTGAAGGATCAGCCAACCAGATCAAATCCGGTTGTATTCTCAAGCACCTTCACGCCCAACGTGCTGCCGTTCGCTTCGCGTATAACCCTCACGGACAGGTGCCCGCTTCCGATCGCAATCCGTTCGGCCTTCAGTACGTTCATCCCTTCCGGAAGGAACGGGGACAACGCGATTTCCTTCTTCGCCGCATTCGGATACAATCCGAGCATGGCCTGCAGGAAGATAATCGAGGTTCCCGCCGCCCAAGCCTGCGGCGAACAGGTCGTCGGGTACGGAACAGGATGGCCCAGCTTCGCATCATGCCCGCAGAACAGCTCCGGCAGACGCTGGTACTCAAAATGAGCCGAAGCCTGCAGCAGGCCGGAAATCACCCTGTCCGCCTCGTCCTTGAAACCCTGCTTGCCGAGTCCCAGCAGGATCATCGCATTGTCATGCGGCCATACGCTGCCGTTGTGGTAACTCATCGGATAATATCCGGTGGAGTCTGTGCTCATCGTGCGGATGCCGTATCCGTTAAACATGTCGCTTCGGAGCATCCGCTCGGATTGTGACTTCGCACGACGCTCTTCCGGCAAGCCGCTCATGAGCAGATGTCCGGGATTCGAGGTCACGCTGCGTACCTGGCGTTGATCCTTATCCAAAGCGATGGCGTAACACTGCTCATCCTCCATCCAGAAGGCCGCTTCGAAGCGGACGCGAAGCTCATCGGCTTCCATTTCCAGCTTGCGGGCCAGTTCCGGCTCTCCCAGCTCCGCGAAGACGGGTACCAGCGATTGCTTCGCTTGATACACGTATCCCTGAACCTCCGACAACGCGATCGGCGATTCCGCATACTCGCCGTTCTCATGAATGATCGAGTTGGCGGAGTCCTTCCAGCCCTGGTTCGGGAAGCCCTTCTCGGCTTCCTGCTTGTAGGCCATGAAGCCCGATCCCGCTTCAAGCGCGGAGTCGATATAATCCAGTGCCCGCAGCATGTTCGGCTTGAGCTCCTCCGCAAGAGAAAGATCGCCCGTCCAGCGGTAGTACTCGCCGATCAGCGCCAGGAACAACGGCGTGGAATCGATGGTGCCGTAGTACGGCGAGAATGGGGACTGATTCGTCATGACCAGCTCTCCATAGCGAATCTCATGCATGATTTTGCCCGGCTGCTCATCCCGCCAAGGGTCCGTCTTCTCGCCTTGATAAGCCGCCAGCGTTCTCAAGGTTCCTTTGGCAAGCTCCGGGTTCACAGGAAGCATGAACAGTGCCGTGATCAAGCTGTCTCTGCCGAACGGAACCGCGAACCATGGCAGTCCGGCAACCGTTATATCGCCAAAGCCCACGTCGGTCGTCAGCATACGCAGATCCTGCAATCCTCTCTGGTACAAGCCGCTGAACAACGCGGAATCCGACTGGACCCGGGAGCTGTTCGCGTACCAAGCTTCATAGGAGGCTTCGAGTTTCTTCAGCCCTTCTTCATAGGTCAACGGCGCCGTGGCGGAAAGCTGCTCCGTCATCGGCGTGACGAAGAAGGTAATGACCTTATGCTCTTTGGCTTCCAGGGACAAAAAGAATGAAACCGTGCCGGTATCATCCGCTTTGCCGTCGTCCGCATCCCAAGCAATGCGTGTCTGCCTTCTCAGGTTGTCGGCACCGACATAGGCCAGCGTCATATCCTGATCCCCTATTTGAATTCCCTCCATCTTACCAACTTCCCCGGTACGGTATTTACGCACCAAGAACATATCCTGAAAATCGGCATCAAAGGAGACCGTGAACTCGATATTCGAATCCGTCACAAAATAATTGGTCAAAGTACAGCGCTCGTACAGGATGCCATTATAGATGAAACGCTCCCGAAGTACTTCAATCGCCCCTTCATCCTTGGCATCCTTCATGAGGCGGAAGGATGCCACATAACTCTTGTCGCCCGTAGAGGACAGGAGTGAAGGCTTCTCGCCGTCGATGAACAGCTCCATGCGGCTCAGGAAACGCGTATCCTTCGTATACAAACCATGGCCTTGATCATCCCCCAAGACGATATCTCCATTAAGCCCGGTCAGAAAGAATACATCCCCTTCTTTAATTACGCGGTAGTCCATGCTTAAATCTCCCTTCTATTCCGGTTTATTCAACGACCACAAGCTCAGCCTGCAATCCTTCTTCCGAATGCGGTCCGACCCAGACATGGAACTTTCCGGGCTCGACCGTAAACGCAAGCCTCTCATCCAGGAGCCCCAGCTCCTCACGCCCCAGCGTAAAATGCACCGTCCGGCTTTCGCCCGGCTGCAGCTGTACCTTGCGGAATCCCTTCAACTCTTTGACCGGCCGGGTTGAGCTTGCCACCAAGTCGCGGATGTAGAGCTGCGCGGTTTCCTCGCCGGCTCTGGAGCCGGTATTCGTTATGCTCACGGATACATGCACGGTCTCGTCCCGGCCGATTTGTTGGCGATCCAGCTGTAAATCCGTGTATTCAAACGTTGTATAACTGAGGCCGTACCCGAAGGGGTACAGCGGAGAATCGTCGCAATCGATATAATCTTCGTATAAATGAGGACGCCCGGTATTCTTCCGGTTGTAATACATCGGAATTTGACCGGTAGCACGCGGAACGGTAACCGGCAGGCGACCGCTTGGATTATAATCGCCGGTCAGCATGTCCGCAAGCGCAAGACCAGTGGTGGTTCCCAGATGCCAAGCCTCAACTACGGCATCCGCATGTTCATGCAGCCATGGAGTGGCAAGCGGACGTCCGTTCATCAGCACGACGACGATCGGTGTGTCGGTCTGACGCTTCAGCTCCTGAATCAGACGCTCCTGGCAGGGCGGAAGCGTAATGGAGGTCACATTGTAATGCTCGCCGGTCATCGCTTCGGATTCGCCCACAACGACCACGGCGACATCGCACTGTCTGGCAAGCTTCACAGCCCGCTCGACTCCGCCATCCAGCTCCTCCAGAATGCCGCTGCCTTGCTCATAGAACACCTCGGCTTTGGGTGCGATTTCCATTTGGAAAGCATCCCATACCGTGACAACGTCCTCCTCACGGCCTTTCCATGCCCAGCACCCCATCGAATTGTGGCGGTCATCCGCCAGCGGCCCGATCAGCGCCAGCTTCTTGTGCTTACCTGTATCCAGCGGCAAAACTCCGCTGTTGTTCTGCAGGAGCACGATCGATTTCCGGGCGCTGTCCCTGGCCTGGGCCAGATGCGCCGCTGGAATGGCTCGCCCTTTTAGCGAATCACCCGCTTCTTCGGCTTCTTCGCTTACATACGGGTTCTCGAACAATCCGAGGCGGATTTTCACCCGTAATATGCGGAGAACCGCATCATCCAACAGCTTAAGCAGCTCAGGGTGATCCTGGATCTGCGCCTCCAGATGATCGAGATAGACGCCGGAATGCATGTCCATATCGACGCCGGCGTTCAATCCCTTCAGCGCGGAATCCTTCCGGTCTTCCGCATAGCCATGGTAGATCAGCTCTTCGATCGACTCCCAGTCGCTGACTACCATACCCTCAAAGCCCCATTCCTGCTTCAATATATCCCGCAGCAGATAGCGGCTTCCGGAAGCCGGAACGCCGTTCAATTCGGTGAAAGCACTCATCACGGACAGAGCTCCTACCCGAATCCCGTGCTCAAACGGCGGCAGCACGGTTTCCCGCAGCGTCCGCTCCGACATGTCCGTCGTGTCGTAGTCCCGGCCGCCTTCAATCCAGCCATAGCCCGCAAAATGCTTCACGCATGCCGCTACCGTCGGGCAGCCCTCCTCATTCGGACTTTGAAATCCTCTGACCTTCGCGGCAGCGGCCAGAGAAGAGAGATAAGCATCCTCCCCGGTGCTTTCCGCGATACGGCCCCACCGGGGGTCCCGCGTAATGTCCACCATCGGGGCGAAGGTCCAGCGAATGCCTTCCGCTGCCGCCTCTACTGCCGCAATGCGGGCGTTCTTCTCCATCCCTTCGAGATCCCAGCTGGCGGCCTCGCCGAGCGGAATCGGAAAGATGGTACGAAAACCGTGAATGACGTCATCCCCGATGAGAAGGGGAATCCCCAGCCTCGTTTCCTCCACGGCCAGCCGCTGCAGCTCATTGATCTTTTGCGGACCATGCACATTCAGCAGCGACCCGATCTTGCCTTCGGCAACCAGCTTCAGTTCCCGTTCCTCGCACCGGCCGTACTGCACCGTCTGGCCGATCTTCTCGGCCAAGGTCATCTGCGCGAGCAGATCCTTCGCACGCTGTTCCACGTTATCCATGTTTAATCCCTCCCGATGCTTCTATATCAACCTTTGACGCCGGCGTTCGAAATTCCCTCGATATATTGGCGCTGGAACAGGAAGAAGAACAGGATGATCGGCAGCGTGGACAACACGACCCCGGCCATAATCATCGGCGTATTCTCGAAGAACATATCCTTCACGCTGTTTAGGCCCACTACCAGCACATACATTTCCGGCGTATTCGCAAGCGTGCTCGGAACAAGATAACTGTTCCAGGTTCCGGCAAAAGCAAGAATCGACATCGTAATCAGCGATGAACGGGCCAGCGGATACACGATCCGCCAGAAAGCCCCCATCTTCGTCAGGCCATCCATCCGTGCAGCTTCCAGGAACTCGTTCGGCACCGAGATGAAGAACTGGCGGAGCATGAAGATGTACAGACCTTGATACAGGAATGGAACCGTCAATCCCCAGAACGTGTTCAGCCATCCGAGCTGCGCCACGTTCACGTATACCGGGATCAGGATCATATGGTAAGGCACCATCATGGTGGCCACGACGATCCAGTATATCAGTCCTTTTCCCTTGAAATTCAGCTTGGCCAGCGCAAAGCCGGCCATCGGGTTAATGATCAGGTTCCCGATGACAACGACACCGGTCATGATTACGGTGTTCAAGAACCATCTCGGCACGTTGTACGCATCGTTCGTGAAGAAGATTTTGAAGTTCTCGAACGTCCAGTTGGCCGGCGACGTCAGGGTATTGACATGGCGCATCGGGATGACGGACGTATAGATGGTATAGAGAAATGGAAGGGCGAATAAGAGCCCCAGGATAATCGTGCCGATGTACAGAAACGGCCGACCGTTATTCGTACGGGTCAACATTACTCTCACTCCTTCTCATCCAGGAATTTTTTTTGCAGGTACGTAATCAGCATGATGATCATGAAGAACAGCACCACCGCCGCGCTTCCGTATCCAATGTTCATGTAACGGATCCCGTGCTGGTAGAAATACGTAACCACCGTACTGGTAGCGCCCGCTGGCGAACCGAGTGCACCATAACGTGAAATCGCCGCAATCTGATCATAGATCTGGAAGCCGGCAATCGTCGATACCGACACGATAAAGAACGAGATCGGCTTCAGGAACGGAACCGTGATGTAGCGGAATTTGTTCCACTTGGACGCTCCGTCAATCTCGCCAGCTTCATACAGATCCTTCGGAATTTCCTGCAGGCCCGACAAGTACACAATCATGGTGAAGCCGGCTTGCTGGAAGATAAACAGGATACATACGAATAAGAGCGCATAGTTGGTATCCGCGAACCATGTCACATTCCCGAAGCCCAAAGCTCCGAAAAATTTCGTCAGGAAGGTACCCTGCTTGAAGAGCATCATGAACACGGTCGTGATCGCGATTTGCGAAGTGATATACGGAATGAAGAATACCGTCCGGAATATCCCCTTGCCCTTCAGCTTCTGATTGACCAGGATCGCCAAGAGCAGACCCAGAAGGGTCTGAACCGGAATGGAGATGACCACGATTTCCAGGGAGTGAAGCAGCGCCCGGAAGAATTCTTTATCTTGCAAAATGGTGACATAATTTTCTAAGCCGATGAATTTCGCCTGGTCCAAGGCAGCGAAATTCGCATCCTGAAAACTTCTTACGAAAGACTGAATGAATGGATATAGAAACCACCATGCCCACAAAATCAAAAAGGGCAGCGTAAACAACCAGCCCAGCGTCTTGTCGGAGTCTGCCAACGAACGGAACCAGGATTGCCTGATCTTGTTCCCTTTCATATCAGCGTGCTTGCTGCTGTAATTGGACATAAGTTATCCCCCGCTTCCAAACTTAAATTGGATGGATCATGAACAAAGGCTCCCGCTCCCCTGAGAACAAGGAGCGGGAGCGGGCGTTGCCTCTTTCTTATTTGAACTGACCTTGAATGTCATCGAGAATTTGCTGAGCCGTTTTACCGGAGCCGCCAAGAATCAAGCCTTCCAATTCTTTAACGAGTTCATCCGTGAAACGCTTGGTGTCCGTCGGATAACCATAGTCCGTGCTGTACTCCAGCGCAGGCTGCAGCGCCTTGAATTCAGGGTTCTTCTCGAAATACTGCTCGGACAATGAGGCTACCGCCGGGTTAAAGCCAAGCTCCATGAATGCGGTTTGCGTGTCGTCATTTGTCATGTAATAAGCAGCTTTTAGCGCAGCTTCCTTGTTCTTCGCGTCTTTCAGTACCATGTAAGCGTCAGAGCTCATAGTGCTTCCGTTGGTTGTGCCTTTCGGAACCGGAATAGCTACCATCTTGAGATCCGGATTGGCGTCCTTCAGGTAACCTTTGTACCAGTAACCACCTGTACTCATAGCGCCCTGCTCGTTGCTGAATACTTCGCCGTCCCAGCCAAAGCCGAGTGATTTAGGAGTTACAGCCAGTCCCTGGTCATACATATCGATGATCATTTCCAGCGCTTTTACGTTCTCTGGCGAGTTGATGGTCTCACCGTTGCCCCAGCCGCCGCCGAAGCTCTTCACGTAGTTCGTTATATGGAAGGCATCCAGATTCACGATGATGCCCTTCACATCGCCTTTGTTTAGTACTTTCGCTGCTTCAATCACTTCATCCCAAGTGGTTGGGTACTCGCCGAGGCCAGCATCCTTCCACATTTGCTCGTTGATGAAAAACATCGCCGGCATATCGCTGTTCGGTACGCCGTATTGCTTGCCATCCACGTTCCAGATGTTCTTCGATGTGTCCGGGAAACGGCTCATGTCCACGCCCGTCGCTTGAACCAGGTCATCAATCGGCGAGAACAATCCCTTGTTGATGTATTCGTAAGCACCTTCGTTGGACATTTTAATGAAATCCGGCGCTACGCCGGCAGCGATTTCACCCGGAAGCGTGTTCCAGAATTGCTCACTGCTTGGATATTGTTTAATTTTTAGTTCGATATCAGGATACTGCTCAGAGATGGTGTCCGCGGCTTTCTGATAAATCTCCAAATCCTGTGCCGTACCCCAGAATCCGAAATTCACCGTTACTTTTTCCGTTGCGTCTCCAGCCCCGTTATCTGTATTGTCAGCGCTTTTATTGCCGCCGCAAGCGGTTAAACCAACAACAAGAGCCAGGCACAACACCAGCATGGCCGAAAACTTCTTGTTCAATTTACCCATGATGCTACCCCCCACGTTTCTTTTCGTTTTACCTTACACCTTCATGATAAAGAGCCGAGACATTAAAAAAAATTAATCAAATGATGATTAATTTTTTAAAATTGACTATTTTTTTATCCATATCTTGCACGGCAAAATTGTTTTTATGAAATATTATACTTTCTTTTCGAATATCACACTTCTTCTTTCCTGTACTGTTTAGGAGAAAAGCCCGTGTATTTTTGAAATACAATCGCAAAATGGGCCTGATTATTGAATCCTACCATCTCGGCAACATCATAAATTTTGTAGCGGTAGTCCTTGAGGAGCACCTTCGCCTTCTCGATCCGAAGCTCGTTAATATAATCGAACAGGCCCTGACCGACCTCTTGCTTAAACAATCGGCTCACATAATTCGGACTGACGTGGAACAAATCCCCAAATAATTTCAAGGAGAGGCTCTCCGGGTAGTGCTCCTCCGTATATTCCATAATATTGCGCGTGAGCTGGCTGTATCCCTTATGTTCCAGATGGTAGCGATTCTTAAACCGCTCCTCGAACAAGGCACGGTACGCAGCCGACAGCTGCTGAAAATCATGAATCTCCTCAAAAGCCGCTGCATCTTCTTGAACGGCACTGCCCGGCGTACCGCTGCTTTCCCCGATCATAAACAGCAGGCCTTCGTATACCTTACGGACATCCTTCTCTTCCATACATTCTTCCTGCTCCAGAAACTTCTCCCACTTGGACAGCAGCTCCATGAACCTGTCGTTCGAGTCCTCCCTGAGCGCAGACTTCATCTGGCTTAAATAGGCATCCGCCTGTTTATAGACACTCTCACTCTTCTGCTTCAGATGCTGATAATAAAAGATCGACGTATCCGGGTGGTAAAATTGATGGGCTAACGCGGTTCCTGCTTGCTCATAGCCCTTCCGAATGCCGCCGAAATCGGCAAACCAGTCGCTGATGCCCAGCACGATGTCGATGTTTACAAAACGCTTGAGCGCGGAGCTGATCATCTGCACCATTTTATTGACACGTGTCAACGAAGCCAGCAGGCTCTTCAACTCGCTATTGCTGATGAATACGGCGCTGCACTGCTCGTCCAGCTGAAGATATTCAACTTCCTTCTCCGTCGACAGAATCTCGCTGACCACGTTCTGAACCGTATTCGGCAGGATCGATTCAGTTTCTTTGGCATACCTTTGAATGACCGTGTGATAATTCCTGATTTTGAAAAGAACGACGTACATATTGCCCTCTTTAAGTCTCGTTTCGTGCAGGTCATGATCGTGGCCGTGGAGAGCGTCATATAATATCTGCTCCTTCCGGTTGCCCACTGCACCTGCCCCCGTCTGAGCCGGAGTCCCGCGGCTTCCAAACTGCTCCCGGACGCTTTTCAGCATCGCGGTCAGCTCGCGTTCATTCATGTCGGGTTTGTGAAAATAATCGAACGCCCCCAGCTTCAAGGCTTCCTTTACGTACGTCATATCATCGAAGCTGCTCAGCACAATGGCCTGAACGGGAAGCTGCCGGTCCTTAATCGCCCGGAGTACCTCGATTCCGTCCATCTTCGGCATTTTGATATCCAGCAGCACCACGTCCGGCTCGGTTGCCGTTATCATGCGGAGCGCTTCTTCACCGTCACCCGCTTCACCGACAATGTCCACGCCCTGGGCTTCCCAGTCAATCGCCGATTTGATCCCGATCCGAACGAGCGGCTCGTCATCTACTATAAGTATTCGCATTTGCTATCACCCTACTTCTTCTGTGATGATCGGAATCCGAAGCCATGCGACCGTTCCGCCATGCTCTCCCCTCATGATCCACAGGCCGTATTCGGGCCCAAAATGAAGGGATATCCGGTTCCGTATATTGTTCAGTCCGATCGAGTTGAAGGTATCCCGCGGTCCGTCCTGCTCCTGCTTCGCTTGACCGCCCTCAGGAAAACCGCGCCCGTTATCGCTTACCTTCATGATCAGCGCGTCCAGTTCCTCATAAATCGATATCACAAGGTTGCCCTTGTAATCGATACCTTCAAAACCATGGAAGACCGCGTTCTCCACAAGAGGCTGCAGCAGAAACTTCAAGGTCCTATGATTCATTACGGCGGGATCGACCTCGTACGTGACATCAAATTTATTAAAATAACGAAAATCGAGGATTTTCGTATAGTTCTCCATGAATTCGACTTCCTCCGCAATGGTTACGAAGTCGCCTTCTTTTTTCACCGTAAACTTGATGACCGAAGAGAAGGCCTGCAGCGCTTCTTCAATGCCGGTTGCCCCCTGGATCTTGGCCATCCACTTGATCACGTTCAGCGTGTTATATATAAAATGCGGACGGATCTGCGACTGCAGCGCATTCATCTCCAAATTCCGCTTCTCCTCTTCCTCCACATAGATCCGTTCGATTAAGTCGCGAATTTCCTGCAGCATCTGGTCCACGGTATGGCTGATTACGCCGATTTCGCCGTGCTGTCTCGTATCAAAGCTTACGTCAAGCTGACCTTGGGAGACAAGCTTCATTTTGCTGTTCAGCACCGCCAGCGGTTTCATGATCGTCGTCGCGATACGTGCCGAGATCAGAATGGACAGCACCAGCAGCAAGATCAATGCGCCGATCAAGATGGCAACCATCAGGTACACGATCGAGAACAGGTCCTTCTTCGGAATGACCGTAACCGCCTTCCAATTCGCCATGGAGGAGGAAGAAGAAATCATGTAGGTATCCCGATTGATCTGCGTGTTGACTTGGCCGTCCGCGTGATATTGAAATTCGCTCCCCAATACCTCGGACGCCGCCAGCCCGATTTCCTCGGGATGGACGCTGTGCACGATATGATCGGTTTCGTCGATCAAGTAAAATTTCGTATTCTCGGAAAATGCCGACTGGCTCCACAGCGTCTTGAGTTTATCCACCGAAATATTAAAGAGGATAAAACCGAGATCCTCCTTGGTGTATGGATCCAAGATGGCCCTGCCCACCGACACGACCGGCATTCCTTTTGTCGACAGCAGCCGCTCCTGATGAATCCCTACAGGAACAAAGCCGCCATAAGCTTCCCGGATCTTCCGGACAAAAGGCTCGCGGGTAAACTGCTCCTTGAAATAAGTAAAGTTCATATATTCCCGGTTGCTTCGCCCAATAATGGACTGGCTGTTCTCGTGGTAGATGACAACGGAGTCAATCAAATCCGAATACAGCATGATCCCGCTCTGGATCAAGCCGTTCACTTTATCGAAATCCTGCCCCCGTTCAAGCAATGGATACGTCACCTTGCCGTAATCCTTGCGCATAATGGCATACACCGTGGAATCCTGAATCGGGAACATGGACAGTCGCAGCAGCGGCTGTAAGGAGGTGTCGATATTTTTAATAATTTGCTTGTTGTTCTCCACGGCGGCATCAATCATCGTATTCCGGTTATTTTCCACGTAGACCCAGGATACGATGCCGCCGATCAGAAGGAGGGGAACGATGATGAAGGCGGAGAACGCCGCAATCAGTTTCTTCTCCAGACTTAAGTGAAGCATTTTCTGCTTTAGTATCTTCATGAGGGTGTCTCTCTCTTCTCGTTGTTCGCTGTGATTGTCCTTTATCGCGCCGTTCCGCTGATCCGGAATTTTCTCGGCGTCATCCCCGTAAAATTCTTGAATAATTGCGTATAATAACTCTGGCTGCAGAACTTGAACGTAAACGCGATTTCGGAAATGGACTGGTTCGTATTGGCCAGCAAATGCTTGGATTCCTCGATCTTCCGCCGATTAATAAAGGTTGTAATGGGTTCGCCCGTCTCCCGCTTGAAACGATCGGACAGGTAGCTCGGGTGGACCTTCAAATATTCCGCGACCCTCTGCAGGGTCAGTTCCTCGAAAATATGCTCCCGAATGTAATAGATCGCCAGATTCACGATATGAGAGTACGCCACCTCTTCCTTCTCGGAGCGAATCATCGACACAAACTGCACCAGCATTTCATATTCAAAATGAACCAGCCGCTCCACGTCATTCATTCTCTCAATCTCAAGGATCAGCGTATCGCTTAAATGAAAGGCAATCTCCGGATCCACGCCGCCCCTGATGATCGCCCGGGTAAATAAGGTGCAAGAAGCAATCAAGGCATTCTTCTTCGACCGAAGCGGATACGTCGCCAGTACAGCCGCTTCCAGCTCGTTAATCTTGCGCAGTATGTCCATGGCTCTATTCTCATCGCCGAAGCGGATCGCTTCCAGCAGCTCATGCTCATAGTCAAACGGGGGATGGATAAAATTCTCGCGCAAATAATGCATGCGGGAAGACAGGTAAAAGGGATGGTTTCCCGAGCGTGAAGGCTCTTTCATTATTTACACACCACCTAAAAATATTGATAAAAACCTTGATATTTTAGTATAACATAAACCCGATTGGTTCTAAAATTCAAGCATAACCATGCTAGGAAGGAAGTGTAGAACATGACCTGGAATATATCAAATCCTGATTTGTCGCAGCAAGCCCTGCTGAATATGGAAAGTATTTTTGCGCTCGGAAACGGTTACCTGGGTGTGCGCGGCAACTTCGAAGAAGGCTACGGAGAGAGCATGTCCACCATTCGCGGTACCTACCTGAACGCTTTTCACGACGTGATTGAAATCCCATACGGCGAGAAGCTTTTCGCCTTTCCCGATACGCAGCAAAAACTCGTTAACAATATTGATGCCCAAACGGTCCTGATCTATTTAGGCGACGAAAAAGAACCCTTCCGCTTGGATCACGGAACGATTACTGCCCATGAACGCCGCTTGCATATGGACATGGGGTATTCCGAACGCATTGTGCAGTGGAAATCGCCCGAAGGCAAAGAGATCAAGCTGACCTTCCGCCGTCTGGTGTCCTTCGCGCACCGGGAGCTGTTCGCCATCGACGTACGGATCGAACCGATCAATTTCAACGGCCAGGTTCGCATCGTTTCCACCGTCAACGGCAAAGCGAAGAACTATACCAATGCCAACGATCCCCGGGTAGGCGCAGGACATGCGGAACGGATGACCGTCATCGATGCAGGCGTGAAGGGCAGCGATGCCTATGTCGTTGATGAGACGATGGCGTCCAAGCTGCGTGCGGCTTGCGTGACCCGTCACCGCTTGGATGCCGATGCCGACATTCAGCTCGAAGCCGGATCCGGAGAGGTTACGTTCACGGCTACCCTTCCTTTGACAGGACCGATCCACTTTACAAAATATAATCTGTATACCGACAGTCTTCGCCACGGGCAGGAAATGATTGAACGTGGAATCCAACTGCAGGAGGAGTTGAAGGATCTTTCTTTCGAGGACTTGCTTGCCGAACAGGCCGAGTATCTGAACGACTACTGGAAATCAGCCGATGTCGTGATTCAGAACGATGACCAGCTCCAGGAAGGCATCCGCTTCAATCTATTCCAGCTGCTGCAATCCGCCGGTCGGGACAAGCACAGCAACATTTCCGCCAAAGGACTGAGCGGCGAAGGTTATGAAGGCCATTATTTCTGGGACACGGAGATTTACATGTTCCCGGTATTTCTGATGACCCAGCCGGACATTGCGCGCCAGCTGCTGCTGTATCGCTATTCCACGCTGGAGCAGGCGAGAGACAGAGCGCGGGAAATGGGACATCGGCAAGGCGCACTGTTCCCGTGGCGCACGATCTCCGGAACGGAATGCTCCTCCTTCTTCCCATCGGGAACGGCGCAATACCATATCAGCGCAGACATCGCTTACAGCTATATTCAGTATTATCTCGCCGAGCAGGACCGGGATTTCCTCTTGTCCTATGGGGCCGAAGTGTTGATCGAAACCGCCCGTCTGTGGGCCGACATCGGTCACTATTATAACGGCGCCTTCCATATCGATGAGGTGACGGGGCCGGATGAATATACCTGCTGCGTGAATAACAACTATTACACCAACGTCATGGCGAAACATAACCTGAAATGGGCCGCCAAGAGCTGCGCCATTCTGGAATCCTACGATGCGCAAGGCTTCAAATCCCTGTGTGACCGGCTTGGCGTAACCACGGATGAAATTTCTGCTTGGGCGAAAGCGGCGGACGCCATGCTGCTCCCGTATGATGAAGCACTCGGCATTAACCCGCAGGACGATACGTTCCTCCGTAAAGCGGTATGGGACTTCGAGAACACGCCGGAGGACAAATATCCGCTGCTGCTGAACTATCACCCGCTCACCATTTACCGTTATCAGGTGTGCAAACAAGCGGATACGGTGCTCGCCCACTTCCTGCTGGAAGACGAGCAAAGCTTGAAAACGATCCAGCGTTCGTATGATTATTACGAAGGCATCACGACGCATGATTCGTCGCTGTCTTCCTGCATCTTCAGCATCATGGCCTCGAAGATCGGCAATATGGACAAAGCGTATGAGTATTTCATCGAGACGGCTCGCCTGGACCTGGACAATACGCACGGCAACACGAAGGACGGCCTGCACATGGCCAACATGGGCGGCACCTGGATGTCGATCGTCTACGGCTTTGCCGGCATGCGTCTGAAGGAAAGCGGACTTTCCCTCTCCCCGGCCATTCCGAAGGACTGGGAGAAGTATGCATTCCGCTTGAACTTCCGCGGCCGCCTCATCGGCGTATCCATCGAGAAGGACGGCGTGACCTTGGAGATCGTCGAAGGCGAATCCATCGAGATCAAGCTGTATGACGAGGCCGTAACGCTTGAAGCCGGGAAACCTGTGAAACATGCGCTGCAGAGCAAATAACGATGTTTAGGCATTAGGTGCTTGCTCTTCCTATGCGCAGGGCATCACTCCCGGTTTACGAGGAAAACGATCGATCGACAAGTTTTCTATGAAAACAGACTGCGATAAACCGTCATTTTTCTTGCGATATCAGAATGTCCCTGTCTCGGGCTTATACTTTCCGATATCTCAAAAAGGAGCTATAAGATATGAATGAAACACGCAAGCTGAAGGCTGTCATCTTTGACTTGGACGGCGTCATTACCGATACCGCGGAGTATCATTATCAGGCATGGAAAGCCACGGCAACCGAGCTGGGCATTCCCTTCACGAGAGAGTTCAACGAGAATCTCAAAGGCGTATCCCGCATGGATTCCCTGAAGCTCCTGTTAAGTCAGGCGGAGACGCCTGTAAACTATTCTGATGAAGAGCTGGTACAGCTGGCTGACAACAAAAATAAGCTGTACGTCGAGCTGATTGAAACGATTACACCAGCCGATCTGCTGCCGGGGATTACGGAGTTTGTGGCAGACATCCGGTCGGCCGGCCTGAAGACCGGCATCGCGTCCGCCAGCAAGAACGCCATTGCCGTTTTGACCCGACTTGGCGTCATGGATCAATTCGACGTGATTGTCGACGTAACCAAGCTGAAGAACAACAAGCCAGACCCGGAGATCTTTCTCACCGCTGCCGCAGAGCTTGGCGTAGAGCCTGCCGATTGCATCGGCGTGGAGGATGCCGCATCCGGTGTTGACGCCATCAAGGGCGCCGGCATGTTCGCCGTCGCGATCGGCAACGCCGCGCATTTCCCGCATGCGGATGTCGTGCTGCCCAGCACGGCGGAGCTAAATTTCCGTGAGCTGGCTCAGAAATTCGAAGGTTGATAAAGAAATTGTAAGGGCGCTCCTAAGGGAGCGCCCTTTTTCGTATGTCCTCCCATTTTTTGCAACCACCCGCGATCTTCGTTAGACTGTAGTTGGTAGTGAGTACAGTAACTTTCCGGTATGTAAGCATGAGCATCATATCGAGAATACGATAAAGGGGACTTTCCATGGAACAGGCTGTCTTGGATCAAGGGGCCGAACGATTCGGCCGAGGTTCTTATTCGCTAAAGTTACTTGGGGGATTCGATCAGAATGTATTTGAATACAACGGCGAAGACGGACGCCGCTTCATTATTAAATTTTTGGACGCATCCACATACCGCAAAGCCTCGATCATTCGCGAGCTTACGTGGATGGCCTATCTCGCCGAGCAGGGTCTGAACATCGCCGAGTCCATTAGATCTGCCCAGGACCTTCTTATTGAAGAGGTAACCCACGATTCCAAGCGTTACCATGTCATTGCCTTCACGAAGGCTCCCGGCAGCCCGTTAACGGATTTGACATCGGATTTTTCGATAATCAAGCAGTGGGGACGCGGGATGGGCCGTATGCATAAGCTCGGCAAAAAGAACGCCACCGCTTCCTCACTCGTGCACCGAATGGCGTTTTCCCATTGGAATGATCATGTAATTTTTACCGATGCGTTCCCGGAGGCTGCAGGTGAAAGAGTTCAAGCACAGTGGAAACAGTATCTTAAGGAATTAGAGTCGCTTCCGCAGGATCAGGAAGGCTATGGCATCGTCCACAATGACCTCCACCATCACAACTTTCACGTACATAACGGGGAGATTATCTTTTTCGATTTTGGGGATGTCTCGTACCATTGGTTCGCCTACGATATCGCCATCGCTATTTATCATGCGGTCCAGACGGTTCCGGACAACCGGAAAGCCGAGTTTGTGGCCCGATTCTTCGACTCGTTTTTATCCGGCTACCTTCAAGAGAATACACTGAGTGAGGATTGGATCGAGCGGATCCCGTTGTTCATTGACTTTCGCAATATCTACTCCTATGTCTACTTCGCCAAATTCGTAAATTGGAATGAGATGGATGAACGCACTCGGAAATATGTGTTAGCGATGAAAGCGGATATTGAGGAAGGCAAATCCGTTGTAAAGCTGTCTATTTAATAAGAGAAGGAAGATTGCTCTGCCATGAAACCAAGATCTCAACCTCTCCGCAGGCTCTTATATATGGGCCTGGGGCTGCTCCTTTCATCCATCCTTCTATACCTGCTGTTCCTTCGCCCCACGCCCATCAAGGTGGGTGGATTTACATCCTTTACGGATGAAAACACCATCATCTTCGAGGTTATCAATGAAGGATTCGCCGATGTGGAGCTGCTGGACGTGCGGGTGAATAATGGCATGAAGCCTGCCAAGGCCGAGCTGGGCGTCAGTTATTCCCTTCATCTGGTCGGCGGCGAGGGCCTTGATGAAGATCCAGATATCCAGTTCGTCGATATTCGGGAGGTGCCGTTAAAGCCCGAGCTCATGCCGGACGAGAAGAGAGCCGCGCTCAATCAAGGTTCGCGCATTCCGCTTAATTACGGCGTCCGTCTTTATAACGATGAGCCCATCACCCAAATTGAAGTGAAATATAGGTATGGGGGGATCACTTTTACGAGAGAGATGCCGATGGGGCGATTTTTCAATAAGCCTTAATACGTTTGCTGTTGGAAGTAAATAAGTAAACCAAAGCCTCTATCCGTGTCGGATAGAGGCTAATATGGTAAAGACCTATTTCCGCTGATAACTTTCCTACAATACAATCTCCGCCCAGCAGGATAACGACTCCTCAAATTAAGATTGGAAATTTATTAGTAATAAAAAAACGGTTGCAGCAACCGGTTCATGATCAAATTAAGATGACACAACATAATTGTTCAAAAAATCCCGTAGTGCAGCCTCCATATCAGGCTCCCCATCGTCTTCCATCCATGAATCCTGAAGAACAAGATAGCGACAGACGCTGCTCTGCAAATAGCTGTAGATGATTTGTGCAGCATCGATATCTTCCCGGGTAACCTCGGCAGCATCGCATTCCGTATCCTTCGTGAAATAGCTGAGAATCAAGGCTTTGACCCTCCGCCTCAACGATTCAATATCCACTGTTGCAGCCACAGAGCATCGCTCGCTGTGCAGCACAACGTTCCCCTTAATCAGGAATAACTTAATGGTATCTTCGTCTAAATATTCGTAAACAACGATGCTATGATTCTCCTCGGCGAACTCGATCACATCCCGTTTACTTAAGAGCGGGTTCACCGCCTCCATGCCGTCCCTGTATTTTGCAGCCTGCTCAAAATCGAAACGCGCTGCGGCGTCGAGCATGTTTCGCTCCATCTCATCATATAAACGTCGGTCGTCCCCTTGAAGCAGAGCAATGAATCGATCCATGATGTCATCAAATTGCCGCGCGCTTTCACCGCCAAGACACTTGCCAAGACAGAGGCCAATCGAATAATTCAAGCAGGGAGTATTTGCCGAAGAAGCGGCAGGTGTGTGATTGCAGGCGATTTTACAGCATTCCTTAACCTTTTGCACTGCATGTTCAAGACTATGTCTGCTGGCTGTATAGGGGCCGAAAAAACGAGATCGGTCGGGACCGCCTTCATCCAGTGTATCCGTAAATTCCAGCCATCGCCAATCTCGCTTTTGCCGCAATACGATATAACTATAACCTAGCGGATTTTTCATCTTGCGGTTATACATCGGCTTTAAGTCTTGAATGAGCCTGCATTCCAGCATGAACGCCTCAAACTCCGTGTCGGTAACGATATGCTCCAGGTCTTTGACATGCTGAACCAACCTCTTCACTTTTGGGGAGTGCGATTTATTGTTGTAAAAATACGATTGTACTCTCTTCTTGAGACTTTTGGATTTGCCAACGTATATGACCGTTCCCCGCGAATCTCTCATAAGATATACGCCCGGCGACAGCGGCAACTCTTGTATTTTTGTTTTCATTTTGACTGTCGATCCTCTCAACGAATCTATCAAACATGGCGTTTTCGTTCACTTCCAAGATACCATATGCACACCAAAAAGCACCACAGTCACGGGCTAATCCAACTCGATGAACGCGGTGCCTCTATTAGGGACTAGGGCTACAGCTTTATTACCCCTTCTCGCATAGGGCTGATTGGTTGTCGCACTCTCGCACACCACCAGCGGCCCCAACTATGCCTGAAACAGCCTGAACAGACGGGATCCCCCGCTCCTGTTCAGGCTGTTCCAATAAGCAATCATAATCCGTTCTTTTCAACTAACTGTACATCATTATTGGAAGTTACCACATACGTATAGGTTGACCTCATCTGCGGCCCTTCCCCATGTTCAGGCTCGCAATCTTGCGCGATTATAACCGTGAAGCCATTTTCGTTCTCTGTAGTTTCGATAACATGGTTAATCGTTTCTAAGCTCGCCCCGCACGTTGGTACTTTGTCCATAACCTTATCAAGCGCAGCATCGCTGTCCATACTCTGTTCTGAGGCACACCCTGATATTAGAACAACAACCATGAGCATCACGCACATCATACGCATAACATCAACTCCCTCTATGTCATAGACGTAAATTCCCTCCATTATGTTCTATAGCCAAATCGCCCCTACTCTTTATACTGCTTCCGGTATGCTCTCGGCGACAGCTGAACCGTCCGCTTGAACATCTTTCCGAAATGAGAGAAGTTGCTGAAGCCCGATCGCCAGGCGATATCCGTGATGGAATCATCGGTCTCCCGCAGGAGGCGCTGCGCTTCCTTAATCCGAAGCAGGTTCAGATAATCGCTAAAGGTAAACCCCGTTGTCTGCTTGAACAGCCGGCTGAGATAGTGCGGGCTGATCCGGAACGCCTCCGCTACCTCGGGCAGCGTTAAAGCCTTCTGATAATTATCGTTAAGATACCGGACCACCGCCTGGGTCTTCGGATGAAGAACCGGCTCCGTATCGGCTGAACGAACCGTACCCAAATGCCGGCTGCGGTAGGCGAAGAGCAGCAATTCGACCGTTCGGTGCCGCAGCAGCCAGCTGCTTCCCGCTTGGGGATGGATCATCTCATTCACCATTTCGCCGACCATTCGCTCCACCGCTTCACTCGCTGGCGAAGGAAGCCTTAGAATCGGAACATCCCAGCCGAACGGCTCCTTCAGCCCTTCGGCCAGCTCAGGCGGTACGGCCAGATCCGCGAACAATTCCGGGCTTATATAGAGGACAAGGCGATCATGGTCGGGCCGGCCGCTGTCCAGCGTCTTATGAACGGCATTCCGGTCCACGAAGACAAGATCACCGGCCCGAACTCTGTAAGAGCGATCCTTGATGAAGTAGATCCGCTCGCCCGATAACAGGTAGTACAGCTCATAATGATCGTGGAGATGGTCGACCGTCATTGAGAAATAGCCAATGCGGCGGTCATACTCCATGTTCAAATATCCGGTGGGATCGTGGTAATCTGCTCGAAACGGCTTGGTCATGCGGCTGCCCCCTTTCCTAGGATTATAGCAAAATATGCGGCATTTGAAAGCGATTACGCATGAAATGCGGCGAAAGCAGTGCTCCCTTGTTATAGGCTAGAGCTATATTCAAGGAGGCGATAGAGATGAGTGATAAGAAACGTTATGTATTGGTCGGTACCGGTGGCCGCGCCGAATTTTTTTATGGCGCACTGGCCCAGAATTTCCGCGACAAATCCGAGCTTGCTGCCTTTTGCGATATCAACCAAACCCGCATGAATTACGCGAATCAGCTGCTGCGGGAAAAATATAAATACACCGAGGTGCCTACCTACCCCGCAGACCAATTCGACCGGATGATCGAGAACGAGAAGCCTGACTTCGTCATCGTGACCAGTATCGACCGGACGCATCACAAGTACATCATTCGCGCAATGGAGCTTGGGTGCGACGTCGTGACCGAGAAGCCGATGACGATCGACGAGGAAAAATGCCAGGCCATTCTGGATGCCGCCAAGCGGACCGGACAAAATATCAGGGTCACCTTTAACTACCGTTACGCCCCCCATCATACCAAGGTACGGGAATTGATCATGAATGACACCATCGGCCAGGTGACTTCGGTTCACTTCGAATGGCTGCTGAATACCCGCCACGGCGCAGACTACTTCCGGCGCTGGCACCGGGACAAGCGGAACAGCGGCGGATTGCTCGTCCATAAATCCACCCATCACTTCGACCTGGTCAACTTCTGGATCGGTTCCCATCCTGAAACCGTTTTCGCATTTGGAGATCTCATGTATTATGGTAGAGAGAATGCCGAAACGCGGGGCGTTACGCAATTCTACAATCGCGCAACCGGGAACCCCATTGCCAAAGAGGACCCTTTTGCACTCCATCTGGATTCGGATGCGCATCTCAAAGCCATGTACCTGGATGCCGAGCCGGAGGATGGCTACCAGCGGGATCAAAGCGTATTCGGAGACGGCATCAACATTGAGGATACGATGGGCGTCCTCGTGCGATATCAGAACAAAGCGATTCTGACCTATTCTCTTGTCGCCTACCAGCCGTGGGAAGGCTATCGCATCGCCATCAACGGCACCAAAGGCCGGATCGAGATGAACATCGTTGAACAATCCTACGTCAATTCACTGGGCGACAAAAGCCAAGAAGGCGCGTTAATCGGGAAAACGCTGCGGGTGCTTCCGATGTTCGATGCCCCGTACGAGGTTCACGTCGAGGAGCAAAAAGGCGGACATGGCGGAGGCGACCCTGTGCTGCTGAATGATCTGTTCGGGGAACCGGTGGAAGATCCGTATGCCCGTGCGGCCAACCATATCGATGGGGCGAGATCCATACTGACAGGAATTGCAGCCAACCGCGCCATCGCCACCGGCATGCCTGTACGAATCGACAATCTGGTTCGTTTCTAAGCCGTACACGGCTGCTTCAAGCAACTTGCCCTTCAAAGGCTGCGTATTTGCGCAGCCTTTTTTACATGTCGCAAACCGCCTAGAAATCCGCTTTTCGTAAAGGAGGTAATTGATGTTCTTCTCATTAAAAAGCCGTTTGATCGCCTTTATCGTCGCACTCTTCGTCCTCTCTTTCGGCACGCTCTCCTTCCTGCTGTTTACGGAATCGCGCACCGTGATCCGCTCCTACATCGAATCCTCAGCCCTTGAGAAGATGGAGGAATACGGCTCCTACGTCGATATGGTCCAGATGCAGATTTACGATGTCGCTTCCCTCGTGTTCAACAGCGACACGGCCAAGAACTGGGATAACGCCATCAGTGACCCGCTGCTGCCCGAAGGGGAGAAAATGCTGGCCAATCTTGCCATGAGCCGATTTCTGACCCAGGCGACCAACAGTTACACCAGTATCTCCGACGTATCCATCTATCGGCGCAGCGGGCTTCGGATCGGCGGCGAGAACCAAGTCGAAAGCGACCCTGCCTTTTTGCGGGAATCGTGGTACACGAACTTCTTCGCGTCCGGAGACCGCTGGCTGCCAGCGCATACGGACCAGCATGAACGTGTCCGGGATCACGGCAATCCCGTCGTCAGCCTGCTGATGCCCATCGGGACCTTCCATCATGCCACGGCGCAGAACGTGATGAAGGTTAACGTCAGCGAGTCTTATTTTCTGGAGCCGCTCACCCGGATTCATCTGGCTAAGAACAGCACGATTTTTCTGTTGAACGAGCAAGGAAGCCCGATTCTATCCCAGCAGGCGCATGAACTTGGCACCGAAGCCCTATCGGAGATCGATCGCATTCGAAACGGCCCGCTGAAATCGGGTGTTGTCTATCTGACCAACGATGAGGGGCAGCGGGACATTCTGGTTTACAAGAAGCTGGGGCGCACCGGCTGGATGCTGGCTGGCCTGGCGCCGGAAAAGGAGCTGTACTCCTCTCTTCACAAGCTTCAGAGCACCATCCTAGTGGTTACGGTCGTTCTGATCCTGGTCTCCCTGTTTGCCGCCGCATGGCTCTCCTATGGCGTCACCAAGCCTTTAACGCGTCTGGTCCTGGCGATGAGGCAGGTGCAGCGCGGAGCATTCGACCAGGCCGAGTCCGTACTGCCTCCCGACAAAAACGTAAAGAGCGAGGTCAGTTACGTCATCTCCACCTTCCGCTATATGATCAGCCGCCTGCGGCAGCATATCCAGAACGAATTCGAGCTGAAGCTGCTCCGCCAGCAAGCCGAATATAAAGCGCTGCTCATGCAGATCAATCCCCACTTCATGTTTAACACCCTGGAGCTGGTGAGCAGTCTTGCCATGCAGCGCCGGACGGACGATACCGTGCAGGTGATCGAGGACCTGGGCAAAATGATGCGCTTCTCCATGAATACCAGCGACGACCGGGTCCTCTTAGCCGAAGAACTGGCTTATGTCCGCCACTATATCTCCATTCTGCAAACCCGCTTCGGGCATAAACTCGACATCTCCATCCACGAGGAAGGCCGGCTGGATTCACTGGTGATGATCAAGTTCATTCTGCAGCCGCTGATCGAGAATGCGGTCAAGTACAGCTTTCAGCATCAAACCACGGCACAGGTGGACATCCGGATCAGCAGGCAGGACAGCCGCCTGCACCTCCACGTCGCGGATAACGGTCCCGGCATGCCCTCCGAGATCATCCGCAAACTCCAGGATCCCGCGGCGGCCTCTCAATTAGAGCCGATCCTCCGAAGCGAGAGCTGGCACATTGGACTCGGCAACGTGATTGCACGCTGCCGCTTGCATTACGGCGACTTATTTGCCGTTCATATTCGGAACGGGAGCGAAGCCGGCACTTGCATTGAACTGATTCTACCGGTACAGGAGGAATATCATGTACAACGTATTGATCGCAGATGACGAGATCGAGGTTCGTGAAGGGCTAAAGCTGAAAGTCGACTGGGAAAGCATGGGCTTTGCCATTTCGGGGGAGGCCGGGAACGGCTTGGAAGCTGAAGAGCTCTTGAGATCCCATTCGTATGACCTGCTCATTACCGACATGAACATGCCCGTCATGGACGGCGTCCAGCTACTCGACGTTTGCCGGAGCCACAATCCGACCATCCAGATCATCATCATTACAGGATACGAGGATTTTCAATACGCCAGAGCGGGCGTCCGCAGCCAGGCCATGGACTACTTGCTGAAGCCCGTAGCCCGGGACGACCTGAAATCCGCCTTAAGCAAAATCAAACAGGAATTGGATAAGAACCGCAAGGTACGGAATGATTCGGCAATGATGCAGTGGCAGCTATCCCAGTATTACAAAGAAATGAAAGAGCGTTTCCTGCTGGACCTTGTGCGCGGCAATCGTCTCCCCCCCGCCTCCCTGCCGGAACGGATTCGACTATTTCACCTGGAGGATTGGCAGGACGGCCGCGTATGCTTCATCACCGTGGGCATGAGGGAATCCGGCATGCAGAAAGCACCCGAAGGCCGCGCCCCCGAGCAGCTCCGCCTTCCGTTTCAAATGGTCTGCCATGAAATAGCCGAGTCTTATCCGTGCAGCGTTCAGGTGTTTCATGATGCAGCTCATCCCGGTATCATGCATTTCATTACGCTTGGCGGCATTCAGCATGAATTCGCGGATAAAATCGCCATGCAGGCATCATCGTATTTAACCGTAGAGGTGCAGGTGGGACTCGGGCTGCCCGTGTCGGGACTTGAGCGATGGAAAGAGGGTTATATCCACTCCCTCCTGGCCTGGAATCTGGCAGGACGCCAGAACGGACCGGATCAGGCGCTCGTAACCGACCAAAGTCCGCTGCTGCCGGAGGAAACAAGCCGCGCACTTCATCGCTGCCTGATCCGGGGCGAATTGGAATCCTTCCGCAGCATCATCCGGAGGGAGCTGGGCGAGGCATTCCGGATATCACCTTGCCGCTTGGTACGGAGCCTTTTTCAAATTACGCTGATTATGGAAGCCGCCGCCATCGACAACATACGGCATTCACAGGGAGGGGGGCCTCTATGGATTTCACCCGAATGGGTTTTATGGCTCGAGACCCCGGAGCAGGCGGAACGCCTGCTGATGCAGTGGGCACAGGATTTTGTGGACCACCACCTGGAATCCGGAGACGGAGACGCTAGCCTGATTGAATCCGCCAAGCGGTATATCGAGGAAAATTACATGCAGGAATTATCGCTGACCTCGCTGGCCGAGCAGTATAACTACCACCCTACCTACTTCTCGGAAATATTCAAGGAAGGGGCTGGGGTCTCGTTCATCCAGTACGTTACGGAAGTTCGGATGAAACACGCCGTACGCCTGCTGCAGGAGACCCGATTGACGGTATGGGACATAGCCGAGCTGACGGGCTTCTCTTCTCCCGGCTATTTCAGTTCCAAATTCAAAAAAATGTTCAATCAGAGCCCTTCCGAGTTCCGACTGTCGCAATCCGAAAAAATCGAACGCGATGATCCGAAGAAATGAGATTCCGCCCTTTCTCCTCCCCCGGTATGATGAGTTTACCAGGCGCACCGACATCCCGATTGTAAGCGGCTTCAAGCCGTCAGGTAACCGCCCATGCTCATCCATCCTGAAGGGAGGTACATTATGAGAAAGCTGTCCAGGCCCTTATACGGCCAGCAGAATAAGACAGCCTACTTGTTTCTTCTGCCTTGGCTCATCGGCTTCTTCTGTCTGACGCTGGGGCCGATGATTGCATCGCTGTACTTATCCATGACCAAATTCAACCTGCTCTCATCGCCGACTTGGACGGGACTCAGCAACTATGTCCAGATTTTTACCGAGGACGATACGTTTCAAAGATCCTTGTGGCTAACGTTCTACTATGTGTTCTTATCCGTGCCGCTGAGACTTGCGTTCGCACTGCTGGTCGCCATGGCCTTGAACAAGGGCATCCGCGGACTCGGCATTTACCGGACCGTGTATTATATCCCTTCCTTGTTGGGAGGCAGCGTTGCCATTGCCATCGTTTGGCGCCAAATCTTTGACGGCAGCGGTCTGGTCAACCAGTTCCTCGGCTGGTTCGGCATCTCGGGCCCCTCGTGGATCGCCCACCCCGACTATGTGGTGTATACGATCATCACGCTGTCCGTCTGGCAGTTCGGATCGGCCATGGTCATCTTCCTCGCCGGTCTGAAACAGATTCCGACTGATTTATATGAAGCATCCGGCGTAGACGGTGCCGGAAAGATCCGTCAGTTCTTCGGTATCACGCTGCCGATGCTGTCACCCGTTATCTTTTTCAATCTGATCATGAGCATGATCAATTCGTTCCAAGCCTTCACGCCGGCCTATGTCATCGGAGACGGGCGGGGAGGACCGCTCGACGCCACAATGTTCTACACCTTGTACCTGTATCTGAAAGGCTTCTCGTTCTTCGATATGGGTTATGCCTCGGCTCTGGCATGGATCATGCTGGTCATCATCGGCGTGTTCACCGGAATCGTTTTTCTCACATCAAAGTTCTGGGTCTTCTACGGGGATAACCAGGAGGGGAGGTAATGGATATGCCGCTTAAGCGACAACTGGTTCAAGCCGGGAGGCATGCCGCCATTATCCTCCTCGGCCTGCTCATGCTGTATCCGGTGCTGTGGCTCGTCTTCAGCTCGTTTAAACCGAATCATCTCATCTTTACCAACAGCAGCCTCATTCCGACTGCCTTCACATTGGATCATTACGTGAACGGCTGGAGCGGGCTCCAGGGCATCTCCTTCGGACGGTTCTTCGGCAACTCCGTGCTGATTTCGGTCATGAGCGTCATCGGGAACATCGTCTCCTGTTCCCTGGCAGCCTACGCCTTCTCGCGATTGAAGTTCAAATTCAAAGRCCTGTGGTTCAGCATCATGCTGGTAACGATTATGCTGCCTTACCACGTAACGCTCGTGCCTCAATACATTCTGTATAACGAGCTGCATTGGATCAATACGTATTTCCCGCTCATCCTGCCCAAATGGCTGGCGCACGACTCCTTCTTCATCCTGTTGATGGTTCAGTTCATCCGCGGCATTCCGCGGGAGCTGGACGAGAGCGCGACCATCGACGGCTGCGGACAATCGCAGATCTTCTTCCGCATCGTGGTGCCGCTTCTCGTCCCTGCGCTGATTACGACGGCCATCTTCACCTTCATCTGGAGCTGGGACGACTTCTTTAGCCAGATGATTTATTTAAGCAAGATTGAGTTGTTCACCGTACAGCTGGGGATCCGATCCCTGTTCGATCCTTCGGGGCAATCGGATTGGGGGGCGCTGCTCGCCATGTCCACGCTGTCGTTGCTGCCTGTGACGATCATCTTTCTGGTGTTTCAACGCTATTTTCTCGAAGGCATTGCCACGACCGGCCTGAAGTAGTCTCAGAAGCTGCCTGTCGTGGTGCGAAAGCGTGCTGTAAATGAACCAATAATGATTAGACTGGGGGATTATCCATGTTGAAGAAATGTTTCGTTGGCATGTTGGCTTCGCTCCTGTTATTCGTTACCGCCTGTTCCGGAACGGATCACACGGGAGAAGGCGGGAGTACGAACGCAGGGGCCGAGCCGAGCGGCCAGGTCGAGCTGCGGATGATGTGGTGGGGCGACCAAAAACGGGCCGATATTACGAACGAAGCCCTGAAGGTGTTCCAGAACAAACATCCGAACATAAAAATCGTCGGTGAATTCTCGCCTTCCTCCGGATATTTCGACAAGCTGAACACCCAGCTCGCTTCCGGCACCGCACCGGATATCTTCTTCCTGGGCGGAAACGTGGTGGACTATGCCAAAAAAGATGTGCTGCTGAACCTGGATCCGTATGTCGGCAGCGAACTGAAGCTGGACGGCATGGATGCCACTATGGTGGAATACGGCCGCCTGGATGGGAAGCTGCAGCATATTTCGGCCGGCGCAAACGCCCGGGGAATCGTCATCAACAAGGCACTGTTCGAAAAGGCAGGCATTCCTCTGCAGGAGCAGGATTGGGATTGGGAGGAATATGCCGCCATCAGCAAAGAATTGTCCGACAAGCTTGGCGACGGCGTATACGGTACTTATAATTTCACCGTCGACGGAATGGATATCTTCCTGAAGCAGCGCGGAAAACAGCTGTATGACATGGAGAACGGAAAGCTTGGCTTTGCCCAGGAAGACATTCAGGAATGGTTCGAGTATTGGGAGCAGGCATCGAAAGCCGGCGGTGTCGTTACGCCTGAACTTCAGGTATCCAATCCGCACGATGATACCAGCAAATCCTTGTTAATTACGGGCAAAGCTGCCATGAGCCTTCTCCCTTCCAATCAACTGGCCGCATTCCAGAGCCTGACGGAAGATCCGCTCATCCTCCATCCGGTACCTAGAGGTCCGAAGGGAACGGGCGTAGTATTCGAGTCCAGCCAAGGACTATCCGGTTATGCCAACACCAAGCATCCGAAGGAGGTCGCCACGCTCATGGACTTCTGGATCAATGATCCCGAAGCGGCCAAAATCCTCGGTAACGACCGCGGCGTGCCGGTAACGGAAGCCAACCGCAACCTTCTCCAGGAGGAAGCAGGCCCCGTGGAAGAGATTGTGTACAATTACACGAGTCTCGTATCAGAAGCCACGAAAACCGAGCCTTTTGACGTAAGTTATAATCCGCCGGGATTCGCCGAGTTCTCCAAGCTGGCCCAGACGACGACCCAGGAGATCGGTTTCGGCCGGAAAAACGTCGAGCAGGCCGTTGCGGACTTCTATAACGGCACCGTGCGCATATTTGAATCGAATCAATAACAAGCTTTCAAGGAGGCGGACATGACAGAAGTTATGCTGGACCGGCTGCGCCGGATTTCGATACCGGACCGGGTGCAGCCAGGTAAACGGGAAGATCGGAAACTGCTGCAGGAGTGGCAGACGACTGGCGTCCGATTCGCGGCATCGGGCGGACGGCTGGAAACGGCTTATTATACCGCGCTGGAGAAGCTGCTGGCCTGCATCGTGCCGATGAACGGCAGCGATCCGATTCTGCAGGAGGGCGGTATCTATCTCGGCTGCTGGCTGGAGAGCACCGGCACCATCAATGCCGAACTGCTATCGCGACTGATTCCTTCGGTCTCGGAAACCACCTACCTCGCTTTTGCGGATCAGCAAAGGGAGGATGGGCTGCTCCCTTATAAACTGACGGAGAACGGCCCTTCGTTCCGCCAGATCCAGCTCGTCACGCCGCTGGCGCGCTGCGTCTGGAACCACTATGAGCTTCATGGAAGGGACCTCTCCTTCCTGAAGACCATGTACCAAGCCATGTCGCGTTACGACGATTGGATTGCGCGTTACCGCAGCACCCGGGGGACCGGCTGCGTGGAGGCTTTCAGCACCTTTGATACCGGGCATGATCTGTCGCCCAGGTTCTGGCATGTTCCGGACACGCCCTATAGGAACGATGCCGCCGCCTTCCACCCGGACTCCCCGGTACTGCCCTTCCTGGCACCGGATTTGACGGCCAACATCTACTGCCAGCGCATGTATTTGGCCCGCATGGCCGAAGAGCTCGGCGAATCCGGAGCCGATTGGAGGGCCAAAGCCGAAGCCAGCCTGAACAGCCTCTTCCGTTACTGTTATGACGTGGAGGATCAATTCTTCTACGACCGGGATCGGAACGAAGAGCTGGTCCGGGTCCAATCCGACGTGCTGCTCCGCGTGATGGCCTGCGAGGTGGGCGACCGCGAGCTGTTTGACGACATGCTGCGTCGCTATTTGTTGAATACCCGCAAATTCTTCGCCAAATATCCGTTTACGTCCATGGCGATGGACGATCCGCGGTTCGATCCGTCCTCCTCTTACAACAGCTGGGGCGGGCCGTCCAATTTCCTGAGCTTGATCCGGGCGCCGCATGCCTTTGAACATCACCACCGGTATGTCGAGCTGACCTGGGTGCTGCAGCCCATTCTGTCCGCCTTGTCCAAGGCGAAGCGCTTCCCGCAAACCTTGAGCCCTTGGACCGGTGAAGAGGGCTTTACCGAGATGTATTCCCCTTCCATTCTGTGCCTGCTGGATTACGTGGAACGGCTCTGCGGCATCATGCCGATCGGATCGGATCAGCTGTGGTTTACCGGTCTTCTCCCCGTCGACATGGATCATGGCGAAGAAGTTGCCGGCAACACGGCCTATAGCCGAACCGTGAACGGGCTGCACTACGAATTGGTGAATACCCCGGACAACGTCACCGTATACCGGGAAGGCCGCGTTCATATTCAAGCCCCCGCCGGGATTCGGCTGGTCACGGACCGCAGCGGACAATTGGAGGGCGTGATCGGCATGAGCGTGCGTACCATTGAAGGCGAGCTCCGCTATCAAGGCACATCCATTCCGATCCAGATCAAAGGAAATGAAACGCAGCTGTATTCAGACGGAGATTTAAAGACGGAGAGGGATATCGGCATCATCTATCCTGCCTATCGTTAATTGAAGGAGGTGAACGCTTAAGCATGAGAACTCAAGACATTCAACTTCGGGACCCCTACGTACTGCCCGACCCGGCACAGCGAATATACTACATGTACGGCAGCACCGACAAAAATATATGGAGGGAAGGAAACGGCTTCGATGTCTATATCAGCCGTGATCTCGACGATTGGGAAGGCCCTTACACGGTCTTTCGCAAACCGGTCGTTTTCTTTGCGGACGTGAACTTCTGGGCACCCGAAGTCTACTATTACCATGGGCGTTACATCATGTTTGCCACCTTCCGCCGAAAAGATAACGATCGGCTGGGCACTGCAGTGCTGTCTGCAGAAGAGCCGACAGGGCCCTTCTCCCTCCATAGCGAAGGGCCCGTGACCCCAGCCGACTGGAGTTCCCTGGACGGCACGCTCTATATCGACGAAACGGATCAGCCGTGGATGGTGTTCTGCCATGAATGGCAGCAGGTCGGGGACGGCGAGATCTGCGCCATGCGCCTGAGTCCCGATCTCACGGAAGCAGCCTCGGAGCCCGTGACCCTGTTCCGTGCCTCCGAAGCCGCTTGGGCCACGCCGTTCCACTCGCCCCGCTTTCCCGGATCGGGCAACTACGTGACGGACGGACCGTTTCTGTTTCGGACAACGTCAGGGAGTCTGCTCATGTTATGGGCCAGCTTTGTGGATGGCCGATACGCGCTCGGCGTTGCCAAGTCGACAACCGGCAAGCTGACGGGGCCCTGGCTCCAAGAGCCAGGGCCCTTATATGCCAGCGACGGCGGGCACGGCATGGTCTTCCGTACCTGGAACGGTCAGCTGATGCTGACCGTGCATACCCCGAACCGCACGCCGGATGAACGGCCGATCTTCATCCCCGTCACAGAGGATGGAGACAGCATCAAGATGGATGGGATGTATCGGACTACACGCATGCCCAAGTAAAATCTCTATACGCGAAAAGGCCGCTCTCCATGAACATGGCAGAGCGGCTCTTTTTATAGGCTTAACTTCCCAAAGCTATGCGTTACTGTCCCGTAGAAACAAAAGGAGGCCTTACGCGTACGGCCTCCTTCTACACTCATTTATTACAGCTTCACGATTTTACCCGTCTCTTGGGATTCGAATGCACCCAGGATCACGTTCAAGGAACGCAGTCCTTCCTCACCGGAAATGCTAGGCGGCGTGTTCGTGAGAATGGATTCGACGAACGCGTCGATGACGCCGCTCGGAACCTGCTTCTCATTGGTTGCCATGGCGCCAACCTTGTAGGTCTCCACCGTACCGTCGGTCAGCTCCACAACCACCTCGTCGCCGTTAACGGTACCGATCTTCATGGCACCTTTCTCGCACCACAACACTGTTCCGTTATCGCCGGATCTGTAATGCGTCCAGCTTGCCATCAGCGTGCCCACGGCCCCGCTCTTCATGCGAACGATGCAAGTCGCGTTGTCGTCCACATCGGTTCCTTCTTTATGGACCGTACCGATGAAACCTGCCACTTCCACAATTTCATCGTTCAGCAAATAACGGATAAAGTCGGATTTGTGCACGCCGAGATCGCCCATGGCGCCCATAATCGCTTCTTCTTTACGGAAGAACCAGCTGTCCCGTCCATCCAGGCTCCAGCTCTCCGGACCGCCGTGGCCGAAGGAAGTACGGAAGGTAAGCACTTTTCCGAGCTTGCCGGAATCCAGAATTTCCTTCGCTTTTACATGCGGAGGCATGAGGCGCTGATTGTGGCCTACCATCAGGTATACCCCGTTCTTGCGGGCCGCCTCGATCATTTGCTCTCCTTCTTCAGCCGTCGTAGCCATCGGCTTCTCCACCAGCACATGAAGGCCGGCATTCGCAGCCGCGATGCTCATCGGAGCATGCAGATAGTTCGGCGTACATACGCTAACGGCGTCCAGCTTCTCATTCTTCAGCAGTTCTTGATAGTCTGTATAGGCTTTACCCCCATACTGGGCTGCCATCTCTTCGGCGCGTTCTTTTACCGGATCGGCAAAAGCAACCAGCTCCACGTTAGCATTGTTCGCGTATTCAGGAATATGTCTGCGCTGGGCGATCGCGCCGCAGCCAAACACAGCCACTTTAATTTTACTCATCGAAAGTCTCCTTTGTGCTCATAAATTAAAATTGGTTCAGGTAGTTCTGCTTCAGCCAGTTCATGCTGTTCTCCACGCTTTGCAGCGGCGGATTCTGACATACGTCCTGCTCGACGATCAGCCATTCCGTGCCTGCATCGGATGCAGCCTGAATGACGCCCGGCAGGTTAACCGAGCCTTGGCTCAGCTCCAGCGTCTTCATGTTGCCTTCCGCATCCTTGCTGAAATCTTTCAGGTGAAGCAGTGGAAGACGTCCTGCGTATTTCGGAATGTAGGCAAGCGGATCTTGTCCGGCGAATTGTACCCAGCATACGTCCATCTCCACTTGCACGGCTTCCGGCGTCGTTGCGGAATACATTGCATCAAAGACGAACTGGCCATCAACCTCGGCTTCGAATTCGAATGCATGGTTATGGTATCCAAAGATCAGTCCCTGCTTGCGGGCTTCAGCCCCTACTTCCTCCAGGAAGGAGAAGAGGTTCTTCCAATCCTCGGCATCTTTACGATCTTCTTCGGCCACATATGGACACATCATATATTTAGCGCCAATGGTTTTCAGGTAATCAATTTCCTTCTGCAGATCTGCGCGAAGCAGATGCAGGCCCACGTGACTGCCGATCGCTTTCAGCCCAAGCTCTTGAAGAAGCGTTTTCATTTCCTCGGCCGGAATGTCTCCATAACCTGCGAATTCCACGCCTTCATAACCCAATTCAGCGACTTTGCGGAGCGTACCGCGGAAATCCTGTGCCGTTTCATCGCGCAGCGTATACATTTGCAAACCAATGTTCATTCTTCTCATTATAGCGCACCTCGATTCCAAAAATGAGTTACTGCTCTATCTGCTACTATCATACATGCAAATAGGCTAAAATGAACATAAACAATATTGCTGCAACATGAACTATCTGCTTATATTTTTACTGGGGGTTGTTACCATTATGGAAGCAAGGCTGCTCATCTGCGACTATTCCTATCACTTTCAGCAATTCAGCAACAGCCATCGGGGCGGCTTGACAACCTATCTGTTCCGACTCCAAACCGAAGGCTCCTGCGAAATCTACTGCAACGGCATCGAGCACCACGTGCAGGCAGGCGACCTGCTGCTGCTGAAGCCCGGAGATGAATACGAGCTGCGGGTAAAGGAAGACGGCGAGGATGGCCGCGTGTCCAGCGGGGATTATTTTATATTCTGCGATGGCTCCTGGATTGATAATTGGTGGAACCGCATCCCCCGCCCTGTCGTCAGTCACGTGGGGCTCGACGATTATTTACTGGGTCTGTGGAGACAAATGCTGCTGGAGAAGCGGCGCGGCCTTGAAGGGGAAATCGGGGAACTGACCGACTACCTGCTGCGCAGTCTCTGCCTCTGCCTGGACCGCGCCATTACCGAGATCAAGCCGACCGATCGCCTTGCCTTCACTGCCCTGCGGCTGAAGCGATTCGTGGAGGAGCATGCCACCCTTACCTTCAAGCTGGAGGAGGCCGCTTCCCATGTCGGGCTAAGCTTATCCCGGGCGGTTAAGCTGTTTAAGGAGTATTACGGAAAAACCATGATCCAGTACGCCCTCGAGATCAGGCTGAACGCAGCCGTCGAGCGCATCAAATACAGCACGATGACACTGGAGGAAATCGCGGAAACCTGCGGCTTCGCCAGCTACTCCTACTTTCACCGGGTATTTCGGGCCAACTATGGCGTATCCCCGGTCAAATTCCGGGAGACCGCAACGGTGCCGGCAAGGCCGGGGCAGGAGAAAAGCCCACGCTGAATTTTTTCCTTCTATATAATGGGGTAATAAAAAGCAGCCCAGGCTCATCCTTGAACTGTGACCCATAAGAAGGACACTTTAAAAAAGTGACCCTCTTGTGGGTCACTTGTGTTTTAATCAAGGTATAAGATGAGGGGCGAGATGAAGATGGGAAAATTGAAACGAGTAGTTTTTACAATAGAGTTTTTACAATAGAGCAGATGAGAAAATTGGA